>CAKPHD010000074.1 GCA_934155625.1 uncultured Clostridia bacterium | reverse complement strand
CATCAAGACAAGAACATTTCGTGTTGCCAGTAAAGGTTGCCTATAAAAATCGGGTTCCCGGAACTATTCATGCCTTTTCTGCAAGTGGCCAAACTATATTTATAGAGCCTAGTGCAATACTATCGTATTATCAACAAATGGTGCAGTTGGAAGAATCGGAAAAACGAGAGATCCAGGCTATTTTATTACGATTATCCAATCTAATCCGCGATCACCATACGGTTCTTTCTAATAATGAGAAAATAGCTGTTGATTTAGATGAGATATTTGCGAAAGCACGGTATGGTATATCGATATCTGGCTGTATGCCAAGCGTTAGTGAACAATACAATCAACTCCAATTAAAGGAGGCTAGACACCCTTTAATTGACCCGGAAAAGGTTGTAAGTAATACGATTGTTTTAGAACAAGGCAAACGTATAGTATTAATTAGTGGTTCTAATACCGGGGGTAAAACGGTTATTCTAAAAACGGTGGGACTGTTAAGTGCTATGGCGTTAATGGGATTACCGATCCCTTGTTACGAAGCGACAGTTCCTTTTTTTGATACTATTTTTGTGGATTTAGGGGATGAACAATCGATTGCCCAATCTTTATCGACCTTTTCTAGCCATATGCAGCGTTTGATTGTTATGACCAAACAGGTAACGGATAAAAGTTTGCTTATTCTAGATGAAATAGGTTCGGGTACTGATCCCCAAGAAGGACAAAGTATTGCCCAAGCTATCTTGGAGTATTTTTACACGAAACGAGCGATGATTATTGCTTCTACCCATTATGCGGGGTTAAAGCAATTCGCTAAGGAAAAAGATTATGTGCAAGTGGCAGCAGTCGCTTTTGATCAAGAAAGCATGCAACCAACCTATCACTTGTTACCTGGCAATGTAGGACAATCATATGCGATTGAAATTGCGAAACGGTTGGGGCTGCCAGAATCCATTGTTACAAGTGCGATGACCATTAAAAAGGAAAACCTATCGCAAACGGATATATTATTAGAACGCTTGGAAAAAGAACTACTCACAGTACAATCTCAAAAAGAACAGTTGGCAATGGAAAAGCAGGAAGCAAAGAAAGCCCAAGAGCTATACCAACAAAAACAAACAAGTATTATGAATCAAAAAGAAGCTATTATAGAACAGGCCAAGAAACAAGCGAATGCAATGTTAGTCGAGTCACAAGCAATGATTGATGAAGTCGTTAAAGAAATGCAGGATAAGGCCATTAAACCACATATCGTAACAAGTGCTAAGAAACTTTTAGAAGAAAGTCAATATCCAATGGAAAAAACAAAAGTGTCGCAAGAACACGTTTTTGAAATTGGTGATGTGGTTAAAGTTTTATTCGCAAATCGAGAAGGAACGGTAACGGGTATTACTAAAAAAGGAATCCTTACGATCGCAATGGGTACTGTAACAATTAGTGCCAAAGCGAATGAGGTTGCCTTTGTTCGTTCGAAGTCAAAACAAAAAGAAAAACCAAGGGCTGTCAAACCGGCTATTCATCATAGTACGAAAACGGGATATGAGTTGAATCTAATTGGTAAACGATACGAGGAAGCCATGTTAGC
>CAKPHD010000073.1 GCA_934155625.1 uncultured Clostridia bacterium | reverse complement strand
TAGGGCTCGAACCTATGACCCTCTGCTTGTAAGGCAGATGCTCTCCCAGCTGAGCTAAGCGACCATGTCTTTCGACAAGACTTAGTATACTATGTTTTTTTATTATTGTCAATACTTTTTTTGATTTTTTTTATTTTTTTTGAATTTTTTTCAAAACTAGACAATTATTAACTCTTTTTTAGTTTATTGTTGTATTTGTTTTTCCTGTTCCTACAACATTTTCTTGTAAAGACCTCCATGTATTACATCCTATTATCCCATCTGCAGTTAATCCTCTAGAATCTTGATATCTTTTTACTGCATTTGTTGTTTGTGTTCCCCACACTCCATCCAATCCTCCAGTTCTATATCCTAATGTATTTAAATCATCTTGTGCTATACATACATAATTTCCTCTGCTCCCCTGTCTTATCAACGGATATCCTCCTGATGAACAAGCTGGTGTTCCAAATCTTTTATCAAAATGTACCCATGTTGGAGACAATGATGCAGGTTCCACATAAGTCCACACACCTGAATTTCTAGCACTATTTCTTAAAACCGTTCTTTGAGCATTTGTTAATCTCTGTCCTACGTCAAATGCTGTTCCTGCATAATGTTGACTTTGATTTCCATGTCCCCCTTCCCAAGGTCTTTTAAATGCAAATCCTACAGAAATTGGTGCACCATAAATATATCTTTGGCTATTCCACGCTTGCATTGTTCTTTTATCTGTCCAAAGTATATTGCTATTACTTGACCCTCTAAATTCTCTTACTCTTAATGTATTGTTTGTATTATATGGCATTGACTCACTTTCGCCTCTAAAAAAAGTTTCCATTCTGTTGGTATCTTGATTATATACTAAAATTTTTGCCATAAAAAAGCTCCTTTCATAACATATTTCTATATATTATGAAAGGATTATATTTTTGGTTATTTTTTTTCAGTACATTTTACTATTACTCTTTGTTTTGCATCATCTGTGCAAGTAATTAATGTAACCTCTTTTTTTCCATTTGTATATTGTGTTGTATCTGACCTGTCATTAGGGTCAACTGTATGCAAATCATAGACCTCATATTGAATTGTTCTTTGACTCAAATCTTGAATTTCTACTATATCTCCTACTGTTAGTGATGGTACATCACTAAAAAATACACCTTTTCTTCTATAATTATGACCTATTATGCAAAGATTTCCTACTTCATTAGGATTAGCTCCCCAGAATTTATACGGAGATACTTTCATAACATCAACATCAGTTGTTTGTGCTAATATAGGATAACTAATATTTAATTTAGGTATTTTTACTATTCCTACAGATTCATATTCTTTTCCATTTGCAGCAACATATTTAGATGTTGCTGTTGCCATGTTAAGTGTTGAGTCTTCTTGTTTATCCATATTCTCCATTTGTTCCGCTACTTCTTGTGTTATTTTTACTACTAATGCATTTTCTGATGCTCCAACTGTAGTTTTATCATTCTTTTTATTCAAAAATGATAATATATCACTCGAAATATTTGCTTGTCTGTTCCTATCATATTCAAAATAAGAATATATTAAGATTAATGATATTATTAGTAATATGGATAATATAAATAAAGTTTTATATACTTTCTTTTTTCTTTTTAATTCAGGCGTTACATATATCTTTTCCGTCACTAAAATTTGATTCATATATCTACCCTTCCTAATATTATTTCTTCACTTCATCTATTGTTATATAATCAATCATTTTGTTTTGTTCTTTGTAATAAATTGATACTTTGTATTTCTTTTTATCACTTATTTTTTCTAATATTTGATTTGCTCCATTTTCATCAACTTTATTTTTTTCTATTTTTAGTTTAATACTGTATTGTAT
>CAKPHD010000072.1 GCA_934155625.1 uncultured Clostridia bacterium | reverse complement strand
CGTTGGGCAAGAATGAAAAATATTTGCCTTATTAATCCTAAAAATAGTCTAGATGATAATTTAGAAACATCCTTTATACCAATGTCATTAATAGATGCTGGATATTCAAATTCTCATACCTATGAAATAAAAAAATGGAAAGAAATAAAAAGTGGATTTACTCATTTTAAAGAAAATGATATAGGTTTAGCAAAAATAACACCTTGTTTCCAAAATAGAAAATCAACAATATTTTCAAACTTAAAAAATGGTTTTGGTGCAGGAACAACAGAATTATATATATTAAGACCAATAAATGATTTAATATATACTAAATTTATCTTTTGGTTAATAAAATCTCCTTATTTTATTGATAATGGAGTGAAAACTTATTCTGGAACGGCAGGACAACAAAGAATAAATAAAGACTTTATTCCTAATTTCCTAGTTCCAATACCAAATTATAAAACGCAAGTATGCATTATTAATAAGATTGAAAACATTTTTAATTTAATATAATATTGTATAATTCCATACTGGAAAGGAGGTTTTCAGTATGGCTTTTTCTTTTGAAGAATATTTAAAAAAGAAAAATCTTTCACAAAATACCATAAAATCTTATTTGTTTGCAGTTAATCAGTACCAATCAAAATACTTAATTTTAAATAAGAAAAATTTACAAGCATATAAGACATTTCTAGTAGAAAATTATAAAATAAAAACTGTAAATTTAAGAATTCAAGCAATAAACTCTTACTTGAAATTTTTAAAAAAAGAGAACTTACGATTACCATTATTAAAATTACAACAAAAAAATTTTTTGGAAAATGTAATTAGTGAAGCTGATTATGAATATTTTAAGAAATGTTTGAAAAACGAAAAAGAAATGTATTGGTACTTTGTTATAAGATTTATTACTGCAACGGGTGCTAGAATTAGCGAATTAATTCAATTTAAAGTTGAACATGTAAAAATTGGATATTTTGATTTGTATTCAAAGGGTGGAAAATTAAGAAGAATTTACATACCACAAAAATTACGAGAAGAAGCTCTAAAATGGTTTGCGCAAAGTAACATTACTGAAGGTTTCATATTTAAAAATAAATATGGTAATAAAATTACAGCTAGAGGAATTAGTGGAGAATTAAAAAAATTAGGAATAAAATACGGATTAGATCCTAAAGTAATATATCCACACTCATTTAGACATAGGTTTGCAAAAAGCTTTTTAGATAGATTCAATGATATTTCTTTACTAGCCGATTTAATGGGACATGAAAGTATTGAAACTACTAGAATTTATCTACGTAGAACTAGTACAGAGCAACAAGAAATTGTAAATAAGATAATTGATTGGTAGCCAAAAAACAGCTGATTATTCAGCTGTTTTAATTTTATTCAATAGTATTTCTATTCTTTCTATAATTTTTAGTTGCTCACTAGTATTAGGTAATGGAATCAATATTTTTTTTATTATTTCAGGACTTAATTCTGTTTGATTTGTAGAACCTGTGGCTTGTAATTCCAAATATTTTTGATTATACTTCAAAAAATAAAATATATAATCTGCTTCTACACTATTAATTATTCTAATTAAAGTTACATGGGAATCAGGAACAACTTTTTTTGAAAATATATCTTCATTTTTTATAATTCCAACTCTACCTAAAGTTCCGTTACCAGTGGAATTTATAACTATATCGGATTCTACTATATAATCAGATTTATCATATTTTTTTAAAGTTGTTTCATCTAAAAATTTAGCATTTTCTAAAGTTATTATCCCATTTTTAGGATTACATTTTTGAGCAAAAACATATATATTACTTTTTTCAACGTATTTAGGTGATTTTCCCCTTTTTATTTGTTTAGTAGTCAGATTTTCTAATCTTGTCCATGC
>CAKPHD010000071.1 GCA_934155625.1 uncultured Clostridia bacterium | reverse complement strand
TTATTTCAGAAGCAATTGACCAAACAAGAGGATGGTTCTATACATTACTTGCAGTATCAACATGTTTATTTGATAAACCATCATATGAAAATTGTATAGTATTAGGCCATGTACTAGATGAAAAAGGACAAAAGATGTCTAAATCAAAGAAAAATGGTGTAGATCCAATGGTATTATTAGATTCAGTTGGAGCAGATGCTACAAGATGGCATTTCTATACATGTTCAGCACCATGGCTTCCAACAAGATTGGGAATTAGTAATGTACAAGAAACACAAAGAGGATTTTTAAGTACATTATGGAATGTATATTCATTCTATGTTTTATATGCTGAAATAGATCAATTTAATCCTAATAAATATGCTGATTTCAAATCAGAAAATGTAATGGATAGATGGATATTATCAAAATTAAATACATTAATAAAAGAAGTTGAGGAAAAACTTGATAAATATGATATAACAAGTGCGGCATTACAAATAGAAGATTTTACAGATGAACTTTCAAACTGGTATGTTCGTACAAATAGAGAAAGATTCTGGGGAGAAAAATTGACAGATGACAAAATAGGAGCATACACAACATTATATAAAGTTTTAGTAAACTTAATAAAAATATCAGCACCGTTTGTACCATTTATGACAGATGAAATTTATCAAAACTTAGTTGTAGGATTAGATGAAAAAGCTCCAGAAAGTGTTCATTTATGCTTATGGCCAGAAGTTGACGAAAAAGCTATTGATAAAAAACTAGAAAATGAAATGGATTTAGCATATTCATTAGTTAAATTAGGAAGAAGCGCAAGAAATTCTGCTAATATCAAAAATAGACAACCACTTTCAAAGATGTTAGTATCTGTAAATACATTACCTGAATACTATGGAAATATAGTAAAAGAAGAATTAAATATTAAAGAAGTGGATTTGGGTGCAAATATGAATGAATATGTTCATTTTGAAATAAAACCAAACTTACCAGTATTAGGAAAAGAATATGGAAAATTAATACCAAGAATAAGAGAAGCTATTTCAAAATTAAATCAAATGGATTTAGCAAACAAAGTAAAAAATGGTGGAGTAGAATATATTGATATTGATGGAACACAAATAGAATTAACAGCTGAAAACTTGCTTATTACAATGCAAGGAAAAGATGGATTTGCATTTGCGGGTGAAGGCGAAATCGGTGTAGTATTAGATACAACAATAACTCCAGAACTAAAAGAAGAAGGATATGTAAGAGAAATTTTATCAAAAGTTCAAAATATGAGAAAAGATAAAGGATTTGAAGTATTAGATAAGATAAACTTATATGTATCTGAAAATGAAATGCTAGAAGAACTTATAAAGAAATTTGAAAATGATATTAAGAAAGAAACTTTAACTGAAAATGTAGTATTTAATAAGGTAAGAGAAACATATACAGAAGTTAGTATAAATGGAGAAAAACTAATGCTTGATGTCGAAGTTTGTCGATAAAATTTTCTTGACATTAGCAAGATGAGAATGTATAATAGAAGCATATTTTATGTATGTGCTTCTATTTTTTTGCACATATTCAAGGTGTACTAAATTTTATTTATTTCAGTAGAGAATTTAATTCATACATGAAAAAATTGAATCTTTTTAGATTAAATCAATAAATTTTAAGGAGGAAAATATATGGTAGATAATAATGAAATATTAGGACAAATATTGCAACTAGGACAAACATTGAATACATTTCAAGTGCAAACAAATGCAACACTTAATGAATTAAGAACAGAAATTAAAAAAAGTAGAGAGATAGAAAATGAACACTGGCTAGAAAATTTGAGACGCTGGGAGGAAAATGACAAACGTTGGGAAGAGAACAATAGACGTTGGGATGAAAACGATAAACGTTGGGAAGAGAACAATAGACGTTGGGATGAAAACGATAAACGTTGGGAAGAGAACAAGAGACGTTGGGATGAAAACGATAAACGTTGGGAAGA
>CAKPHD010000070.1 GCA_934155625.1 uncultured Clostridia bacterium | reverse complement strand
AGATTAATGGATACCGTGGAAATACTTCAATCCGGAAAAGAATCGAGTATGATCTTTACTATATTGAAAACTGGACAATGGGACTTGATTTGAAAATATTGGTTCTGACATTTTTTAAAGGGTTTTTTAACGGAAGATGAAGATAGATGTGATCATACCGGTCTACAGACCGACAGAAAAACTACATAAAGTATTATATGGACTTAGCAGACAGACATATCTTCCAGAACAAATTATTCTGCTGCATACCAGAGATGGGATAAAGCTGGATGTTTCGGTTTGTAAAGACAGGGTTTCCGTTACAGAGATTCCGATTCCGGAAAAAGAATTTGATCATGGAAGAACCAGAGATCTGGGGATTCGGATGTCGGATGCAGATATTGTGGTTATGATGACCCAGGATGCAGTTCCGGCAGATCTGTTTCTTTTGGAAAAGCTTTCAGAAGCATTAAAGGAACATCCGGATGCTGTGGCAGCTTATGCCAGGCAGATACCGGATCAGAACTGTGGTCTGTTGGAAAAATATACGAGAGTATTCAATTATCCCCCAAAAAGCCAGATTAAATCTCAGAAGGATTTGCCAAAACTGGGAATAAAAACTTATTTTTGCTCCAATGTGTGTGCTGCCTATCGGAGAGGAGTCTACCTGGAACTGGGAGGATTTCCACATCCGGTCATCTTCAATGAAGATCTGATCTTTGCGGCAGGAGCAGTCCGAAGTGGATGGAAGATTATTTATAAAGCAGATGCACGGGTGATACATTCTCATGAGTATACATACAGAGAGCTGATAAGGAGAAATTTTGATCAGGGGGTATCGCAGGCATGTCATCCGGAAATATTTGGAAAAGTAAAGTCAGAAAAAGAAGGCATACACCTGATTTGCACACTTGTGAAAAAGCTATTAAAAGAAAGAAAATATTTGCAGATTATGCAGCTGTTTGTGGAAAGCGGGTGCAAATATCTGGGCTACCAGATGGGAAAACATTACGGACGATTACCGGAAAGTCTCATCATGAAACTGACATTGAATCGCAATTACTGGATAGAAAGGAGTGATGAGAATGCTTAAAAAAATAGCAGGATGGTCGTGGAAGAAAAAGATTATTGGGATCATTTGCATGATGCTGATTCTTGTTCTGGGGATGGCAGGTGCCGTATTTGGTTATGCTGCCAGCAAAGTGAACAAAATCCAGAAAATCGAAGTTAAAAAAGAAACACTGAAGGAATCGATTACAGAAGAGGTGGAACATAAGAGTGGATACCTGAATGTGGCAGTATTCGGACTGGATTCCAGGGACGGTTCACTGGATAAAGGAAACCGCAGTGATACGATCATGATTGTAAGTCTGAATCAGGAAACTTATGAGGTGAAGATGGTATCGGTGTATCGTGATACTTTTATGCGGCTGAAAGATGGAAGCTATAATAAGGCGAATGCTGCCTATTCCTATTTCGGGCCGGATGGGGGTGTTGCACTTCTGAATGAGAATATGGATATGAATATTGAGAAATATGTATCTGTGAATTTTAACGCTTTAGTTGATGTGATTGATGCGGTGGGAGGAATGGATCTGGAACTGACTGATGCGGAAGTAGTCCATATGAATAACTATTGTGTAGAGACTTCTGAAGTAACCGGAAAAAGTTATAAGAAGATTGAACCGGAGGTCGGAGGAACCTATCATCTGAATGGAGTACAGGCGGTTTCGTATGCCAGAATCCGTTATACAGATGGTGGCGATGCGCAACGTACAGTGCGTCAGAGAATCGTTCTTCTGAATATCATGCAGAAGCTGCAGCAGATGGACCTGACGACGATCAATAAGATTGCTGACAGTGTTTTTCCACAGATTGCGACCAATTTTTCTTTTACTGAAATTCTGAATTATGCGAAAGATTTTCAAAAATATAAAGTAGGTGAAACACTTGGATTTCCAAATACAAGGTATTCCAAAATGCTTTCTGGTGTAGGAAGTACAGAAATCGCAGATACACTGGCATCCAATGTTGCCGAAGTACATCAGTTCTTGTTTGGAGATACAGATTATCAGGTATCAGGGACAGCAAAAGGAATTGAT
>CAKPHD010000069.1 GCA_934155625.1 uncultured Clostridia bacterium | reverse complement strand
TCAGAATACAGCCGGTACGCAGGCAAATCCGTATGTTTACCTTGGCGAAAACATTGCGGAATATCCATATTATAAATATGAACTGATCGGTGATATGGAGTATGTAAAGGCCGCTGCCGAAACCACAGCAAATAATCTTAAGAGTGATCAGAACTATCAGATAAAAGCTGGCGACATCCTTCTGGACAATGACCAGTACTGGTACTATAAAGACGATAACGGTACATTGAAAAAATATCCGGTTTCTGTAGTGACAGGCCGTCAGCCAGTTGCCTTTAGTGAATTACAGAAAATACCGGAAAACCTGGGTTATAATTACTATTATCGTGTGGAAAAAGTGTATTTCTGCTGCAAATCGGTGGATAACCAGAGTGAAAATCCGTCAGCTTGTGTATATCAGGGCTGGTATTATCCATCTTATCCGGCGAATGAAGACGCATATCTGCCGGTTACAGATGGAAAATCCGCAACGCATTATATTTCAGCAGCTTCCTACAGTCTGACTCCGGGAAAGGGAAATTATGATTTCGTTCCTGGAGGAGACAATTCTTGTCAGGTACAGGTCAACAGCTTCTATTATCAGGGTGGCTACACCAATAATGACTGGTTCAAAAAATATGTATTCCATCTGTCACCAAAAGCTTCCGAAGATGAGGAAGACGGCGAGTTTGAGAACTTTGGAATCGAAGTAGATACAAAATCAGCAGAAAATGCATCGGATCCGGCTTATGCAGAGGCTGTTGCAGGGGAAGACACAGCAGCACAGAGCGTCTCCGCGGATGATGAGGCAGTGAGCATTGATGCAGAAGGTACAGATGCAGATAGTGCAGCAGGAACACAGCAGAGCAATGCATCTGATGAAGTAGAGTTTACTTCTGAATATCAGGAACCAGATACACAGGATGCCGGAGAAACAACCGAAGCAGTGGGCGATAACGAGGATGTTACAGTAACAGATGAAAACTCCGATGAGACTAGTGTAGATGCTGAAGTGGATGAAACGACAGAGGATGAGGCTGATGTACCGACAGAGGAAGATACGGCATCTGATGCAGGAGATGGTGAAAGTACAGACACACTGTCTGATTCTCTGAAAGAATATGATCTGATCTACCTTAATGGAAAACCGGCACAGGCTGTTGCGGAAGCTATTATTGCAGCAGGTGTTCCCTGTATTGTAAATGCAGAAAAGACAGCAGATGATGATGCATTTAAAACATCATTTTCTTCAGTAATTAATGCTACAGATGCTGACGGACATTATGTGAATACAAATGTGTATTTCTTTAAAAATAATTCTTTTTCGGATGAGACGGACACAGCAGATTCGTCAAATCTGGTGAATAATAACTTCTATAAAAATTTTAATTCACATACAGATTCCGAGGAAGATATAAGCTACGGTGATGAAGATGCAATGCAGGGTTTTGAGGAAATCATTAAATATATCAACAGCGAGAACCAGTATCGAAGCCTTGGAAATACCAGCGATGCAGCAACAGAAGCGGATGAAAGCAGCGTCAGTGACGGCAATACCGACACAGAGAGTATCGCGCCGCTGAGCAGAGAAATTTCACAGGCAAGAGCAATTGAGTATATTATCAACTATAAGTATAAGCGAGCAATTACAGGAAAGAAACAGATTAATGTACTGGAAATCATGCCGAATAAACTGGCAGAAGAGGATCTTTCAAAAGAAAAAGTTCTGTCCTGGCTGAATGGTGAGGCCAGAGATCAGATAAGTGTCTGCTGTTATCATACTGGAAATGAGCCAGACTTACTGGAAGACGGCAAGCCGGGAACACTGTGGGAGTTTGCATATAATTCAGGTGATCCTCATTATAATCATGAAGGAAATCACTATATTGAGGTAAACTTTACAAAGGCAGAATCAATCAGAGGATTTTCTTATACACCGCGACAAGGCTTTAATTTAAAGGAAATTTCTGGTGGCAGTTGTAATGGTATTTTGAAAAGCTATAAGGCAGTTCTCACTTATGCGAATGGAACTACAGGGGAAATATCAGGAAACGTCAATATTACAAAAGCAGAAAAGTATGACATTACATTTCCGAATGAACAGCATTCTGTAAAGAAAATGAAAATAGAATTTACGGATGCGTATAGTAGTACAACAACGAAGATGGCTTCCTGTGCGGAGTTCAGTGTCCTTTATTCTCAGGCGTCTGATAAAACAAATATGGATGTTGAATTTAAGAGAATGACAGCATCGGAGTTTGTCGGTCATATTGATGATATTGGTTCAGAGTATGATCTGATTTACATAAGCGATAACAATAATTACAGTAGTCAGGATGAACTTATTACAGGAGCCGGAAATCTTCGTTACAGTCATGTTGGGAGTGGACTGCTGCTAAAATGGATATCAAATGGAAATTATGAAAATGGTAACCTGCGAAAGCTGCTTGGTATTCTGGACATTGATTATTATCGTAATGCGGATGGAACGCGCTGGCATGGGCAAATCTGGAATGACACTTATACAAATGGTGGTCACAATGGATACCGTTTTACTCCGTACTCGGAATATAACGAGAA
>CAKPHD010000068.1 GCA_934155625.1 uncultured Clostridia bacterium | reverse complement strand
GATTCTTGAAAAAGGAGGAAAATAAGTCATGATACAACAACAAACAATATTAAAAGTTGCTGACAACACTGGTGCAAAAGAAATTATGTGTATCAGATGTATGGGTGGATCATATAAGAAAACAGCTAACATCGGTGATGTAATAGTTGCCTCTGTTAAAGCAGCAACACCAGGTGGCGTTGTTAAAAAAGGTGATGTAGTTAAAGCTGTAATAGTAAGAACAAAGCAAGGATTAAGAAGAGCTGATGGTTCTTATGTAAAATTTGATGAAAATGCAGCAGTAATAATCAAAGATGATAAAACACCAAAAGGAACACGTATATTTGGCCCAGTTGCAAGAGAATTAAGAGAAAAGGATTATATGAAAATATTGTCATTAGCACCAGAAGTTCTATAATCCACTATAATAATAAGTAGTGAAGAAGGAGGTTAAACTCAATGAAGATCAAAAAAGGAGATACAGTCCAAGTTTTATCTGGAAATGATAAAGGTAAAAAAGGCGAAGTATTAGAAGTTATGCCTAAAGACTCAAAAGTAGTTGTAAAAGGTGTAAATGTTAGAAAAAAACATATCAAACCTAGAAGACAAGGCGAAGAAGGTGGAATAATCCCAGTTGAATGTGCAATTAACAGTTCAATAGTTAACGTAGTATGTTCAAAATGTGGAAAAGCTACTAGAGTTGGATATCAAATTGAAGATGGTAAAAAAGTTCGTGTTTGTAAAAAATGTGGAACTAAAATAAAATAAGAATTGAAAGGAGGAATAACTAGTAATGGAAAAATTAAGAGAACAATATGAAAAAGAAGTAATTCCAGCATTAATGAAAAAATTTGAATATAAATCAGTTATGCAAGTTCCAAAACTTGACAAAATAGTTATAAATATCGGTTTAGGAGATACAAAAGATAATCCTAAATCATTAGAAAATGCAATGAATGACTTAGCTCAAATTACAGGTCAAAGACCAATGATCACTAAAGCTAAAAAATCTATTGCAGCATTCAAATTAAGAGAAGGAGCACATGTAGGATGTAAAGTTACATTAAGAGCTGACAAAATGTATGATTTCGCATACAAACTATTTAATGTAGCACTACCAAGAGTTAGAGACTTTAGAGGAGTTTCTGCAAATTCTTTTGATGGAAGAGGAAATTATTCTATGGGATTAAAAGAACAATTAGTATTCCCAGAAATTGAATATGATAAAGTAGACAAATTAAGAGGTATGGATATCATATTCGTAACAACTGCTGAAACAGACGAAGAGGCAAAAGAGCTATTAAAATTATTAGGAATGCCTTTTAAAGCTTAAATTAAGGAGGAGAAAAAATAATGGCTAAAAAATCTATGAAAGTAAAACAAGCTAGACCACAAAAATACAAAACAAGAGAATATAATAGATGTAAAATTTGTGGTAGACCACATGCTTACATTAGAAAATATGGAATTTGCCGTGTATGTTTCAGAGAATTAGCACACAAAGGTGAAATTCCAGGTGTAAAAAAAGCAAGTTGGTAATATAGAACAAAAATATAAGAAATATAAAAAAGGGTAATCATTGATTCACGATGTGTCCCTTGTCAAAAGAAGGAGGGAAAGTAAATTGAACATTACAGATCCAATAGCAGACATGTTAACAAGAATAAGAAATGCTAACAGTGCTAAGCACAAAACAGTTGATATTCCAGCATCTAAAATGAAAACAGCAATAGCTGAAATTTTATTCAAAGAAGGATATATCAAATCATTTGAATTAATAAATGACGAAACTCAAGGAATCATCAGGGTAACATTAAAATATGATGAAAAAGGAACAAGAGTTATCGATGGAATAAAAAGAATAAGTAAACCAGGACTAAGAGTATATGCTGGTAAAGAAGAATTACCAAAAGTACTTAATGGTTTAGGTATAGCTATAATTTCTACATCAAAAGGATTAAAAACAGACAAAGAAGCTAGAGAAGCAGGAATTGGTGGAGAAGTATTAGCTTACATTTGGTAATTTTAAAATCAACCTAAATGCGAAAATGCTAAGGCAAATAAACGTTAGGCGAAAACCCTACAAAAAAGGAGGAAAAGAAAATGTCAAGAATAGGAAACAAACCTATCGCAGTACCAGCAGGAGTAGAAGTAAAAATAGACGGACAACACATTACTGTAAAAGGACCTAAAGGTACATTAGAAAGAGAAATACATAAAAATATTTCTGTAACAATGGAAGATAATACAATTAAAGTTACAAGACCAAATAATGAAGCAAAAAACAGAAGCTTACATGGTTTAACAAGAACTTTAATTAGTAATATGATAGAAGGTGTAGAAAAAGAATTCACAAGAGAATTACAAATAAATGGTGTAGGTTATAGAGTTCAAAAACAAGGAAATAACTTAAACTTAACATTAGGATATTCTCACCCAGTAATTTTTGATGCACCAGAAGGAATAACATTTGATGTTCCAAACCCAAATACAATAATCGTAAAAGGTATCAATAAAGAATTAGTTGGTCAAACAGCAGCTAATATCAGAACAAAGAGACCACCAGAAGTATATAGAGGAAAAGGAATCAAATATGCTGAGGAAGTTATCAGACGTAAAG
>CAKPHD010000067.1 GCA_934155625.1 uncultured Clostridia bacterium | reverse complement strand
GCTCCCTGCTTGTGTTCCCCTGAACTTCCTTCCTGAAAATTGGCATATGGGAAATACCCAACTCTCACCGTTTTATTATTTTTCTCCATCGCCTGAGTTGTTTTCCCATCACTTTTTGTTTCCGACGCATAAACAGAAGCTGATACAAAAAGCAGCATAATAATTGCAAAAATGCTCAAACATATTCTTTTCTTCTTATTTTTTCCTATCATTTTATTTATTCTTTTCATCTTTATTATCCTGTTTATTCAATACAGAAAGAATGACCGCTCTCAGTTTCTCAATATCAATAGGTTTCGCTATATGTCCATCCATACCTGCATCAAAAGCCTTTTTCTGTCTTCCGCAAAAGCATAGTAAACCGGAAACTCATTCTCACAATATTCACCGATCAGTCCCTTGGTTCCCCCCATGATCATAAAATCAGCAATTTTCTTGTTTCCTTATTACTTCTGATAATATCGACAGTAACTTATCAACCTGGATTGGCTTTGCGATATGACCATTCATTCCGGCTGCAAAAGCATCTCTCTTATCTTCTTCAAATGCATTTGCTGTCATTGCAATAATCGGTATACACGCTTTATCCTTATCTGGCAAATTTCTGATTGCCTGTGTTGCTTTATAACCGTTCATTTTCGGCATCTGGATATCCATGAGGATCATATCGTATGTTCCAGTCGGCATTTCCATTATTCTGTTTACACACTGAATGCCATCCTCCACACGCTCTATCTTAAGACCTGCACTCTCAAGGATTGCCTCTGCAATCTCCGCATTCAAGTCATTATCCTCTGCTAAAAGGATATTCCTGCCTTCAAGGATTTCACTTCCTGTTTCAAGCTCTTCAATATGCTTTTTTACATAATAGCTTTCATCCGCTATCTTGTGTTTCAGTGTAACTGTAAAGATACTGCCCTTTCCAGGCTCACTCGCTACATCGATTGTTCCACCAAGCAGATCAACATATTTCTTGACGATTGACATCCCAAGTCCGGTTCCTGCGATTTTGCTCTTTGTGGTGTTCTGCTCACGTGTGAATGCTTCGAAAATCTTTGTCAGATAATCCTGACTCATACCGATTCCGGTATCGCTGACTCTGACCCTTGCTATCATGTATCCAGACTCATTACAAGGTAATTCATCTATATCTACCATAACAGAACCACCGGCTGGCGTGTATTTTATGGCATTACTCAGGATATTGACCAATATTTCTTTTATCTTAGTAATATCTGTCAATATATGCTCATGTTCTACATTCATCGTGTATTGAAATGCAAGATTCTTTTTCTTTGCTTCATCCTCAAATATTTCAAATAGAGTCTGCCGGATATCTTCAATCCGGGCATAGCTCTCATCAATTTCCATCCTTCCGCTTTCAATCCGGGCCATATCAAGTACATTATTTATGATTGACAGAAGAAGATTTCCTGACTGCTGAAGTTTTTTTAAATGTTCTGAAGTTTCAGGCAGATCCTTTCCTTTCAGTTCATTCTCCATAAGCTGTGCATAGCCCAGAATTGCATTCATAGGAGTACGGATGTCATGTGACATATTATTAAGAAATCGGGTCTTTGCGAGACTGGCAACCTCTGCTTTTTTCAGAGCGATTTCCAACTTGTCATTCAGTTTTTGTGTATCATTTGCCGCAAGCTTTGCAGCGGATTCTGCTTTCCTTGCCTTCCGTAAAAGAACGAGGATAATACTAATGATGCCTAGTGCAAAAAATCCTGCCGTGGCAAAAAAAGCAAGCAGATTGTCTTTCACAAAATCAAAAAATGTCACCTTATCTGCAGTACTGTCATAGATAGCAAGTGCACTTGTAAGCATATCCGACGGCATGGCCTTTAAGGTTTTATTCAGTATCGACAAAAGGGTTCCCTCGCCGCCTCTTACCGCAAAGCATGCCTCCATTGTTTTTGTAAGTGGAATACTCTTGAAATTTCGATTGTTATCATATATTATCACCTGACTTGCTCCCATGAGGAAACAGTCTGCTTTTTCATTCATGACCATATCTGCCGCATCATCAAATGAATCGCAATCTACAAGCTTCCATTGGGGATAACTGAAAGCGATATGCTGCTTTAAGGCATCTTTTTCCTTTGGCACAGCTACTGTATATGCCTCATCCTCATTAAAATATTTCTCATCCGTTACCGCCATCAGACTGTAGGTCCAGGCTGTATTTGTAAGTGCCCATCCTTTTTCTTCTGCAAAATCGGGGTTTCTGCCAGCGTAAAAAATCATGTCAATCTCACGGTTTTGCAGCGCCTGAATCATTTCGTTATAGCTGTCATACGCCTGCATATGAAATTCCAGTGTCTGATTTCCCAGACAATCCTTGGCATAAGAGATATATTCCGTCAGCATACCGTTAAGCATTCCGGTCTCTTCATCCATGGAAAAGATTGCCGGATCATTGTTTAAAAATCCGGTCCGGATACTACCATGCTCTTCCAGCCAGGACTTTTCTTCGCCTGTAAGAATCTGACTGTACTCAAGAGTAAAATACTTCTTATACAGGTCTGCCTGATAAAAAGGACTATCCTGTTCCAGCTGACGCATAGCATAATCCAGCTCGGTCTTGATATCGCTGCGCTCTTTATTTATCACAAAATATATGCCAGATTTACCAATCGTGGCAACGGATGATATTCCCCGTTCAGACCAGATGGATTCCTCCAGGGATACAAAAGCATCGATCTCATGATTTGCTAATTTCTTTTCGACATCATCATTATTGTACACATTTACATGCTCTGTATGTATGCCATTCTTATTTTCCCACTCTGTCAGTATGATTTCAGGTTCTGTATCCACGAGCACACCTACACGTTTCCCATCCAGAGACTTGAAATCAGACGCACCAATATCCGTATTCGATAAATCAGCATAAAGGATATATTTTTCCTCACCCATCGGTTCATCTGAAAAAAGTATTTTTTGTGCACGTTCATCGGTGTAAGAAATATCTCCCATGACATCAATCTCACCGTTTTCAAGCTTATCAAAACAGTTAGACCAGTCACATTTCACATACTCAAATTTCCATCCGGTATAACCTGCCAGAGCCTGCATGAGTTCGTAGCCATATCC
>CAKPHD010000066.1 GCA_934155625.1 uncultured Clostridia bacterium | reverse complement strand
TTAGAAATGGCAAGTAAGAAAAATTCAAAGGTAAGAAAGGCAATAGAAAATTATGAAGTTTTAACAGGAGATGAAGAAGTCAAAAGATTAGCAGAGCTTAAACAAATGGCTAAATTTGAAGAACAATCAGCGCTTGATTGTGCTAGAGAAGAAGGCAAAGAAGAAGGAAGAGAACAAGGAGAAAAAATTGGAATAGAAAAAGGAAAAGAACTTGGATTAAAGCAGGGAAAAAAAGAGACTAAACAAAAATTGAAAGAAATTGCGAAAAAGTTAAAAGAACAAAAAATGTCAAAAAAACAAATAGCAGAAATAACAGGATTAAGTGAAGAAGAAATAAAAGCATTAGACAAATAGTAGTACTTTATTAATCAGACATGTATGGGCAGTAAATTTAAATGATTCACAAAAAATAAATATGAAAATTATAGTAAAAATATCAGAAGTTTAAGCATCTGGTATTTTTATTGTCTGATTTTAGCAAAACACTTGAAAAATATGTGGAAACAATGTAAAATATAATAGATAAAAAATGGAAAAGAGGCAGAAAAATGTATTTAATAATAGGATTAGGAAATCCAGAAGAAGAATACAGTAAAACAAGGCACAATATGGGATTTAATGCAATAAACAAAATTGCAGAGCAATATGGAATAAAAGTAAATAAAAGCAAATTTCAAGGATTATATGAATCAGCAATAATAGAAGGACAAAAAGTAATGTTAATAAAGCCACAAACATACATGAACTTAAGTGGAGAATGTATAAAGCAATTTGTAGACTTTTATAAAATTCAAAAAGAAGAAATATTAGTAATATATGATGACATGGACATTGAGCCAGGCAAAATCAAAATAAGAAAAAAAGGCGGAGCAGGTGGCCACAATGGAATGAAATCAATAATCAAAATGCTAGGAACAGAGGAATTTGCAAGAATAAGAACAGGAATAGGAAGACCAAAAAATAGTGGAGACGATATAAATTATGTAATAGGAGCAATACCAGAAGAAGAAATACCTAAACTTCAAGAAGGTGTGGAAAAAGCAAAAGAAGCAGTAATAGAAATATTAAAAAATGGGATAGATTCCGCAATGAACAAATTAAATTAGAAAGGTAAAGACATGATAGAATTAATAGTAAATAAAAACAAAGAAGAAAAAATAATAGCTGCAGTAGAAAATGGAAAGCTAGTAGAAATATATGAAGAAAATGAGCAAAGCCAAAAGGCAAGAAATGAAGGAAACATCTATTTAGGAATAGTAAAAGACATAGTACCAGGAATGCAAGCAGCATTTGTAGATATAGGGACAGAAAAAAACAGTTTTATACATGTAAAAGATGTTGTACCACAAGTAGACGAAAAAATTGAAAAAAGAATAGAGACAAAAATAAAAGATGTAGTTAAACCAGGAGAAAAAATATTAGTACAAATTAAAAAAGATAGTAATGACAAAAAAGGAGCAAGAACATCAACACATATAAAATTAACAGGAAAATATGTTGTATTAATGCCAAACACAAATATAGTAACAATATCACAAAAAATAGAGAATGAAGCAGAAAAAGAAAGGTTATTAAAGGCAGTAAAAGCAGTACTTCCAAAAGATACAGGAACAATAGTAAGAACAGCAGCATTAAAAAAATCAGAAAAAGAATTAACGGCAGATTTAGAACAACTGTTAAAAAAATGGAAAAAAATAAAAGAAAAATTTGATAAAGCATCAAATAAATCACAATTATTATATAAAAGTCCAAGTATTTTAGAAAAATTAGTATTAGACTTACCAGAAAACAGAATAGAAAAAATTGTAGTTAATGATCAAAAAGAATACGAAAACATAGAAGAAATGCTTAAAGAAATTGGAGAAAGCATAAAAGTTGAAATATATCAAGATTTATTAGAAAAATATGAACTAGAAAAACAAATTGAAAAATCAAAACAAAGAAAAATCTGGTTAAACTGTGGTGGATTTATAACAATAGACCAAACAGAAGCATTAGTTGCAATAGATGTAAATTCAGGAAAATTTACAGGGAAAAGTACATTAGAAGAAACAGTATATAAAGTAAATTATGAGGCAACAATAGAAATTGCAAAACAATTAAGATTGCGCGATATTGGTGGAATAATAATTATAGATTATA
The DNA here is from genome assembly GCA_934155625.1 of uncultured Clostridia bacterium. Lineage (GTDB taxonomy): Bacteria > Bacillota > Clostridia > TANB77 > CAG-508 > CAG-269. Next base: position 1,649 of record CAKPHD010000066.1, on the reverse strand, counting down.
TAGATATGCAAAAAGAAGAAAACAAAGAAAAAATAGAAAAACTTTTAAAAGAAAGCTTAAAACAAGATAGAGCAAAAACTCAAGTAGAGGGATTTACTAAACTAAACTTGATGGAATTAACAAGAAAGCATATTTGTAGTCATAACAGCTAAAGGTACCGATAAGAACCGGTTCCAACGGTCCCATCGGTCTCGATATAGAAAGGAGCAAAAATGAAAGTTGGATTTATATCATTAGGGTGCAGCAAAAATTTAATAGATACAGAAGTAGCAATAGGACATTTCAAAAACAACCAATTTGAAATTGTAAATAATCCAGAAAAAGCAGATATTATAGTAATAAATACTTGTGGATTCATAGAATCAGCAAAAGAAGAGGCAATTAATACAATATTAGAGATGGCAGAATACAAAGAGAAAAATTGCAAATATTTAATTGCTATGGGATGTTTAGTTCAAAGATATTATGATGAACTTGTAAAAGAACTTCCAGAAGTAGATTTATTTATTAAAATTGATGAATATCCAGAAATGTGGCAAAAGATTGAAAAACTAATAAATGAAAACATTGTTGAAAAGAGCAAAACTAAGACTATTACTAAAATATCAGAAATGAAACCACTTCCAATGCCAACATACAATGAATTTTACGAAAGAGTTGTCACTACTGGCAAGAACTATGCTTATTTAAAAATTGGAGAAGGATGTAGCAATAGATGTACATATTGTGCAATTCCATATATAAGAGGTCCATTTGTAAGTAGAAGAAAAGAAGAAATTATGGAAGAAGCTAGAATGCTTGCAAGTAAAGGAATAAAAGAACTTATTGTAATAGCTCAAGATACTACAAAATATGGTGTAGATTTATATGGAGAATCAAAATTAGCAGAATTATTGGAACAATTATCAACAATTCCGGAAATAAAGTGGATAAGATTTTTATATTCATATCCAGAAGGAATAACTGATGAATTGATTGAAACAGTAAAGAATAACGAAAAAATATGCAAATATTTTGACATTCCAATTCAACATATTTCAAATGAAATTCTTAAAAAAATGAATAGACAAACTAACAAAGAACAAATAGAAAATCTTATAGCAAAATTGAGAAAAGAAATTCCAAATGTAACTTTAAGAACAAGTTTAATTGTAGGATTTCCAGGAGAGAAACAACATGATTTTGATGAATTAAGCAAATTTGTAGAAGAGGCAAGATTTGATAAATTAGGAGCATTTATGTACTCAAAAGAAGAGGGTACACCAGCTGCAAAATTGCCAGAGCAAGTGTATGGAAAAACTAAAAAATCAAGATATAATAAAATAATGCAAATTCAACAAAAAATTTCTAAAGAAAACCTTCAAAACAAGATTGGACAAGAAGTTGAAGTTCTTATAGAAGATATTTCTTTTGACGGAAAATATCTAATAGGAAGAACAAAACAAGATGTTCCAGATATAGATGGAGTAATATATATTAAAAATAGTGACGACAAATTAGTTAATCAATTTGTTAAAGCTAAAGTAATTGATGTTAGCAATTATGACTTGATAGGTGAAATCGTAAAGGAGAATTAGTTTGAAAGAAATAAATATAAAAATAAAACAAAAATAATAGAAAAAAGGCATAGTGCCCCCTTACCCCCAAGA
>CAKPHD010000065.1 GCA_934155625.1 uncultured Clostridia bacterium | reverse complement strand
TTTATACATTTTCTTTTATGTAGTCAACTACATCTCCTACTGTAACAACTTTTTCTGCATCAGCATCTGGAATTTCTATATCAAATTCTTCTTCTAATGCCATTACTAATTCTACTATATCTAATGAATCAGCTCCTAAATCATCTATGAAAGATGCTTCCATTGTAACAGCTGTATCTACAACACCTAATTGCTCTACAATTATTCCTTTTACTTTTTCAAAAACTTCTTCTGAACTCATTACAAGTTCACCTCCTCTCATGTGCTAAATGATATCTGTTTTTATTAATCAAATTCACCTGTAACATTTATATTATATGTTTATTATTTTGTCAAGCATATTTATAATATTTTTTGTTTTTTATACTACCTATTCAGTATATATCATAAAATTGCATATTTTCAGGTTTTCTAAGCATTTTTTTCAAATGCTTCTATCATTTTATCTACAGCTTTGTTTTCTACAAATTTTTCTGCTTGTTTGATTGTAAATTCAAATAGTTTTTCATCACTACTTCCATGTGCCTTTACTACTGGTTTTTTTACTCCTAAAAATAATGCTCCCCCATATGACTTATAATCCATTGTTTTTTTAAATCTATTTATTGCAGGAAGACATGGTACTGTACATATTTTTGAGAGTAAATTTTGTGTTAAACTTTCTGATAATGTTCTTTTTACAAATTTTCCAAGACCTTCTGTTGTCTTCAAAAATACATTTCCAGTAAAACCATCTGTAACAATTGCATCTATTTCTCCTGAAAAGGCATCTCTTCCTTCTACATTTCCTACAAAGTTAATTTCTAGTTCTTCTGATTTTTCTTTTAGTAGTTTATAACTTTCTTTTACTAATTCATTTCCTTTTGTTTCTTCTGTTCCTATGTTCAATAGTCCAATTGCAGGATGTTCTATTCCAAATGTATTTTTTAAGTATATTGTTGACATTTGTGCAAATTGTAATAAGTTTATTGGTTTGCAATTTGTATTTGAACCTGAATCTATTAGTAATAATTGGCTTTTATATGCTGGAAGAATTCCTGCTAATGCAGGTCTATCAATTCCTTTTATTCTTCCTACTAATAATGTTGCTCCAGCTAATAAGGCCCCAGAATTTCCAGCAGAAATAAAGACATCTCCTTCACCATTTTTTAGCATTTTAAAGCCTACAACCATTGATGAGTCTTTTTTATGTTTTATTGCAACTGTTGGTTGGTCTTCCATTTCTATTGTTTCTGTAGCATTTTTTATTTTTAATCTTGATGATACTTCTTCTATTTCTTTTCCTGTAAATTCTTTTATTTTTTTTCTAATAACTTCCTCTTTTCCAATAAGTGTTACTTCTGCTTTTATTTGATTTATAGCTTTTATAGCTCCTTTTATATTGGCATCTGGTGCATTGTCTCCACCCATTGCATCTAACAATATGTTCATGTTTTGTTTCATTTCCTTTCTATAGCCTTATTTATAATTATGATTATTCATGATGTTTCTATTTTATTATTGTTTTCTCAAAATTGCAATAGTTTTGATAAATTTACTGAAAAAAAGAAAGAATACATTATAGTACTCTCCCTTTATTTATTATCTATCTGCCATCTCCATGATTTATTGATGAATCCAAATAATTTGTATTATCGGTTTTTGTTTTATTTATATTATGACTCTTATAATATTCATTAAATTTTTGTTCATACTTAGCTTTTGACTCTTCTGCTGACTTCATTTTTGCTTCTTGTAATCTTTTTCTTGCTTCGATCATTCTTTCATCTTTTATTCCATCTATTCCTTTATCGGCAACTTCTGCTACATCATATTCATTCATATCTTTTAATCTATTAACAAAATTTCTATGTGGTGTATTAGTAGCAACTTTTTCTTCGCTTTTATCTATATTTTCTTTTGCTTCTGCCTTTGTTTCTGTTTGTGAATCTACTTTTTCTTCATCTTTTATTTCTTCCTTTACATCTTTATTAAAAATTTTACTTTTAATATTAGATAAAAAGTTTCTTATTTTTGCTAACCTAGGATGCTTTTTTTCAAATTCACTTACTTCTACCATAGCAAGTTCCTCTTTATCAATTGCTTGAGAAGTATCTCCCTTATCTTTCATAATTTTTTGAACATTTTCTCCTATTTCTTCCTCTGTTGTTTTTTGTGTAAGGTTCTCTCTTTTAGCAGCTTCCCTTAATTCTTTCATTTTTTCTGCTTCTTTTCCTTTAGCAATTAACTTTTTCATATCAATTTTATATTCTCTTGATTGCCAATCAATATTTTTATCTTCCTCTTTTATACTTTCGATATCATAACCTTTTAATAATCTTCTTGCAAAAAAGTTATTTCTTGATAGCTTCATACATACTTTTTTGTAATTGTTTTTTAAATCTTTACTACTTATTTTAGAAATCTCATCTGTTCTTTCTGTTTTTTCTTGATTTCTATTTTTATTATTTAATTCTAGATATTTATCATTATTAGCTTTTAGTTTAGCCTCATCTTTTTTTAATTGATTTTCTAATTTTTTTCTATCCTGTTCAGATAAGGTTTTATCTTTTAGTTGTTTCTTTGCGTCTTCTATTTTAGGCATTAAAACTTCATTTTCTTTATCTAATTGTTCCATTTTGTTGCTTATTTGTGTAGATTGCTTACTTTGTTTAGATTCATTTTCTCTTAAAACTAATTCTTTTTCTATTTCATTTTTTAATTCTTTTAATTCTCCTCTTAACTCAACTAAATGTTCTACTTTAGATAAATTTGTTTTAATTTTCCCAATTCTCTTTTGTTCTTTCATGTATGCTTTCATATCAATTTCTTTATTATCATGTTTAGCTTTTAATTCTTCTAATTCTTTGTCTAAACCTCCATTTTGATAATTTTCAAATTGTATTTCCCATTTTTCTTTTTTATCTTCCATATATAAATCCTCCCTTTATACATCATATAAATTTATTATACTATACTTGGTACAATTTGTCAAATATTATGTTAATGTAATATTTTTTTTATATTTCTGTAATACTTTCGTAATATAACTAAAGTGGGAAATTAGTAGGAAAATAAAAATAGCAAGATGCTACAAATCTTTGTAACTCTTGCTATTGTTATATTTTTTATTCGATGATATCAGCAACAACACCTGAACCAACTGTTCTACCACCTTCACGAATAGCGAATCTTAATCCTTTTTCGATAGCGATAGGTGTGATTAATTCAATTGTCATTGATACGTTATCACCAGGCATAACCATTTCTGTTCCAGCAGGTAATTCGATAACACCTGTTACGTCTGTTGTTCTGAAATAGAATTGTGGTCTGTATCCGTTGAAGAATGGAGTATGTCTTCCACCTTCATCTTTAGTTAAAACGTATACTTCTGATGTGAATTTTGTATGTGGATGAATTGTTCCTGGTTTACATAGTACTTGACCTCTTTCGATGTCTTTTCTATCAATTCCTCTTAATAATGTTCCGATATTATCTCCAGCTTCAGCTTGATCTAATAATTTTCTGAACATTTCTACACCTGTAACAACAGTTTTTCTTCTTTCTGTTGTTAAACCAATGATTTCAACTTCGTCAGAAACTTTAACAATTCCTCTTTCTACTCTACCTGTTGCAACTGTTCCACGTCCTGTGATTGTGAATACGTCTTCAACTGGCATTAAGAATGGTTGATCGATTGGTCTTTCTGGTGTTGGTATATAACTATCAACAGCATCCATTAACTCTTTCATTGGAGCATATACTGGATCATTAGGGTCTGTTGATGTACTTTCTAATACTTTTAATGAAGATCCTTTTATAATTGGAATATCATCTCCTGGGAAACCATATTCTGTTAATAGGTCTCTAACTTCCATTTCAACTAATTCTAATAATTCTGGATCATCAACCATATCACATTTATTTAAGTAAACAACG
>CAKPHD010000064.1 GCA_934155625.1 uncultured Clostridia bacterium | reverse complement strand
GAGAAGTACTTTGAGACAATATGCACAGTAGAAAAAACAACATTAAAGGCCCAAGAAGAAACAACATTAACAGTAACGATTAAGCTACTAAAAACACCAATAGATGAAACAAAAGAAGATTTAACATCTAATATAGGTGTAAGTATAAGTGCAGAGCCAAAACAACCAGGAGAAGAAGCAAATGCAGGTTCAACAACAGTTACAAGTAAAACAAAAACATCAGCAGGAACATACTTACCAGCAGGATTTAGTGAGGTAGCAGGAACAAATTTAGATAATGGATTAACAATCCAAGATAGTAAAGAAAATCAGTATGTATGGGTAGAAGTGCCACAGACAGCAGAAGTATATCCAACAGCAGGACTAAATATAAAAGATTTTACAACAGATGAGTATACAAAAATAGAAACAGATTTACATACATATACAAGTGATTATAGAAAAGATGGATATAAAGACGAGTATACTTCAAAAGAAACAACAGGGTTAACAAGTGAACAATATTATGAATTAAAGAAAAAAATGTTAAAAAGTGTATACCAAAATGGAGGATTTTATGTAGGAAAATACGAAACAGGAACAGAAGAAAAACAAACAACTGGTTCTGCTGTAGAATATAAGGAAACACAAGAACCTGTAATAAAACAAAATGTATATCCATATACTAGAGTGACACGCAGTCAATCTCAAACATTAGCAAGTAATATGGAAGCAGGAGAATATACAAGTAGTTTAATGTTTGGTGTACAATGGGATTTGATTATGAAATACTTAGAAACAAAAGGAACAGCTCAAGCAGATTTAAAAACAGACAGTACTTCATGGGGAAATTATTATGAGTCTTTATTTTCAATAAATGCTAATTCAAAATATGTGCTTAGTGGGCCTCAGAAAGAATGGAAAAGAGGACCATTAGAAAAAAAGAATAAAGGGGAAGTATTAGTAACAACTGGTGCAAGTGATACATTTGCTAAACAAGGAATATATGATTTGGCAGGAAATGTATGGGAATGGACTTTAGAATGTTCGGATGATAATGAACGTCCTCATGTTTATAGAAGTGGGGAATGTTGGAGTCAGTTTAGTAGAACAGCAACTGATCGAAAACAAGCTGATAATTACGCTAATCCTAATAGCTTCAGAGTAACTATTTTCTAAAAACAACAATATAAAAATATAAACTTCGAATTTCGTTACTCGGCTTACTTCAAAGCTCTAGAATTTCTAATTTATTTTACGGTGCTCTTCGAAAAACCTACTATTTTGCCGTAAAATTACATAGAAATTTTGGAACTTTGAAGTAAGCCGAGTAACTTTATTTAAGATTTATGTTTTTTAGGTACCGCAGAGAACCGGTCCCAAACGTCCCAAAAAAGGGACGGATGAGAACCGGTCCCAACGGTACCTTATATTTTTAAGTTTTTTATAAAAATTATTGATCATTATCATCATAATTTCTAGTTCTAGTTAGTTGATTAGAATAATACCAAACTAGAGCAATAATAGCCACAACAGCGACAGCTAAAATAAGCCAAGTCCACATAGTAGAAGACATACCTAAAAATGTACCTGCATTAGCATTAGTTGTTGTACCAGTTGTTGCAGTTCTATTAGCAGTATAATTTGTAGATTGAGTATTATTACGAGTTATTCCCATGTTTGTAGTATTATCTGTTGCATTTTTAGTAGTATTAGTAACATCTTTTACAGCACCTTCAACAGCATTTTCAGCACCACCAACAGTATTACGAACACCATTGACAACATCATTAATGCCATTCATAGCACCATTACCATCTGTAGCAAAACTTAAAGTAGTAGCAAACATAAAAATAACAGCCATCAATAAACCAACTATAAAAAGTGATTTCTTTTTCATATTGACCTCCTTAAAATTGATTCGAAATATTTTATGGTCTTGTTTTGAAAAACAACAAAATAAAACCTATTCATAGTATTATTTGTTTAGAGCAAAATATACTTGAAAAATCTTGCAAAAAAGTGGAAAATAATATAAAATACACAAGAAAGGAATACCAAAAAATGAAAATTATAGAAAATTTAGAAAGTACCTTAAATTTTGAAAGATTAAAAGAATTTGATGCGCAAAAAACAAAAGTATTTAAATATATAACATACAAAAAAAGAACAGAACAAGAAGTAAGAAAAAAATTCAAAGGTCAAATAGAAGACGAAATGTTAGACGAAATAATCGAATATTTAAAAGAAGCCAAATATTTAGATGACTATGATTTTATAGAAAGACAAGTAAGAGAATATATGAACTTAAAAACAATGTCAATAAAAGAAATCAAATATAAATTGATGTCAAAAGGATTAGACAGAAAATTAATAGAACAATATATTGATAGAAATTATGAAGAACTAAGCGAATATGAAAAAAGATGTGTCGAAAAAATCAAACAAAAAAAGTCGGGGGCATCAGAAGAGGAAATAAAACAATATTTATATAGGAAGGGATACAAGATTTAAATGCAAAATATACTAACACTTGAAACAAACAAATACTCAATAAAATTAGAAAATTTCGAAGGTCCATTAGACTTATTGTGCCACTTAATAGACAAAAATAAAATGGATATATATGACATCAATTTAAGCGAAATCACAGATCAATATATAGACTACATCAAACAAATGGAGAAAATGAATTTAGAAATAACAAGTGAATTTTTAGTGATGTCATCAACATTGTTATATCTAAAATCAAAACATTTGCTACCAAAAGTGCAAGAAGAGGAAGAAGAGATTACAGAAGAAGAGTTAATAAGAAGAATAATTGAATATAAGCAATACAAAGAAATAACAAAAAAGTTAAAAGAAAATTTCCTACAATATTCAAAAAGATTTTATAAATCAGCAGAAGAAATCGAATTACCAAAGCAAAAAATAGAAAGAGAATATGACAACAAAATAATTCCGGAAATTTATAAAAGTTTATTGCAAAAAAATACAGAAAAAATAAATGAAAATGCGTCAAACATAGAAAAGATAGCAATAACAGAAACATATTCAGTAGGACACACAGTAAAGCAAATGTATAGAGCATTAATAAAATTCAAAAAGTTTTCATTTAACAAATTATTCTCGTTAAAAAAACATGACAAGAGAGAAGTGGTTACAGCTTTTTCTGGATTGCTAGAAATGTCAAGAAGAAATAAGGTTGTAACAGAACAAGAAGAGCTATTTGGAGACATAGAAGTAGAAAAAAACAAAACAAAATAAGATTAAAAAAGAAATAAAAGGAAAAAATAATATTAAACCAGAAAGAGGTGAAAATATTGTTTTTTCTTTTTATTTTAGCAATATTGGTTATTATTGGAGTAGCAATACATACAAGTAGAATTGGAATAGAGGTAGAAAATTTAATAATAAATACAGAGGCGCCAAAAGGTGAAAAAATCAATAAAGAAAGCAAGATATATGCGTATTTGTTGATATTTGGCAAAATAAAACTATTCAAAAAAGATGTAAAAAATATAAAACCACCAAACTTTAAAATAAAGAATACAGATATTGATATAAAAATATTAAAAGGAAAAGATTTAGTAATAAATTATAAGGAAATGTTAAAAAATATAGATGTAGACATAAAAATGTTCGATTTGAATATGCAATTAGGAACTCAAGATGCAGCAGTAACGGCAATCCTTGTGGGAATAATATCAAGCATATTGGGAATAATTATAAAAAAGCCTAAATATGAAATAGTACCAATTTATTCAAATAGAAATTTTATAAACATCAAACTAAATGGTATATTTTCAATATATTTGATGCAATATATATATAAATTAATTTTGGTACATTTGGGACCGGTTCTTAAAAGTACCAAACAAAATGGTACCGTTGGGACCGGTTCTTAAAAGTACCAAACAAAATGGTACCGTTGGGACCGGTTCTTAAAAGTAACAAATTCAAAAAGAGGTGGAGGATATAGTTTGAAAGAAATAAATATAAAAATAAAACAAAAATAATAGAAAAAAGGCATAGTGCCCCCTTACCCCCAAGAA
>CAKPHD010000063.1 GCA_934155625.1 uncultured Clostridia bacterium | reverse complement strand
ACTGTTCCTACTGAATCATCTGGAATGTTTACAACTAATCTTTCAATTGGTTCACATTTTACACCATCAATTTCTTTGATGATTACTTTTGGTCTTGAAACTAAAAGTTCATATCCTTCTCTTCTCATTGTTTCAATTAATACTGATAAATGTAATTCTCCTCTTCCTGATACTACAAATGAATCAGGTGATGCTGTTTCTTCTACTCTTAAACTTACATTTCTGTCTAATTCTTTAAATAATCTATCTCTTAAATGTCTTGATGTGATAAATTGTCCTTCTCTTCCTGCAAATGGTCCATTGTTTACACTAAATGTCATAGATACTGTTGGTTCATCTATATCTACAAATGGTATTTTTTCTGGATTATTGAAGTCACAGATTGTATCTCCAATATGGATGTTTGGTATACCTGAAACTTCTATAATATCTCCTGCTGATACTTCATCAACTTCTACTTTCTTTAATCCCATATGTGTATAAACTTTTGCAATTCTTCCTTGTGATATTTTATCATCTTTTTCACATATACTTACAGGCATTCCAACTTTTATTGTTCCTCTTTCTAATCTTCCTACAGCGATTCTTCCTACATAATCATCATAGTCTATATTAGAAACTAGCATTTGAGCTGGTCCTTCTTCATCACAGTCTGGTGCTTTTATTGTATTTATTATTGTTTCAAATAAACATGTTAAATCTCCATCAGGATCTTTTAAATTTAATTTAGCTGTACCATTTTTAGCTGATGCATATACAACTGGAAAATCAAGTTGATCATCATTTGCATCTAATTCTATAAATAGTTCCATTACTTGGTCTAATACTTTTTGTGGTTCTGCTCCAGGTCTATCAATTTTGTTTATTACTACGATTGGTTGTAAATTCATTGCTAATGATTTTTTTAATACTTCTCTTGTTTGAGGCATTGCTCCTTCGAATGCATCAACTAACAAAAGCACTCCATCAACTGTTTTTAATACTCTTTCTACTTCTCCTCCAAAATCAGCATGTCCAGGTGTATCAACTATGTTGATTTTTACTCCATTAAACATTACTGCTGTATTTTTAGCAAGTATTGTTATTCCTCTTTCTTTTTCTTGATCATTAGAGTCCATTACTCTTTCTGCTACTTGTTCATTTTCTCTAAATACATGGCTTTGTCTTAACAAAGCATCTACTAATGTAGTTTTTCCATGGTCTACGTGTGCAATTATTGCAATATTTCTTATTTTTTGATTATTCATTTTCTTATTCTCTCCCTTTTTCTATTTTGCTAATTCTAATATTTTTTTCATTATTTCTTCTGTAATTTCATCTAATTCATCTTTACTTCTATTGCTAAAGTCCATTGGCTCTCCGTATCTTATTGTCATTTTATCAAATGGCTTTTCTCCACCTTTTATTCCTACTGGAATAACTCTTGCACCTGTCTTTACAGCAAAAAATGCTGCTCCGTCTTTTGTTTTTTCTCCTTTTTCTACTCCATTTCTAGTACCTTCTGGAAATAATGCTATACTTTCTCCATTTTTTAATGCTTTAAGTGTTGTTTTTAATGCAGATATATCTTTAGAATCCCTTTTAACATATATTCCATCAAATACAACTCCTAAGAATGCAAAAAATGGATTTTTACGAAGTTCTTCTTTTGCTAAAAATCTTACATGTCTTTTTGCTGTAACAACCATTAATGGTGGGTCATTATATGTTCTATGATTTCCACAATAAATTAGTGGCTCTTTTTTGTCTTTCGGAATGTTTTCAGTTCCTATAACTTTTACTCTATGTACAACTATAAAGTATAAACGTATTGCTCCTCTAACTATAGCTCTTATTATTTGTTTAAATATCATCATTTGCGCTACCTCTTTCTTTTAATCTTGTCCTGGTACATATATACCTTTTGCTACCACATCAAGTGCTATAACATTCATTGCTGTCAACTTTTCAATTTCTTTTCTTGCTTTTGTTTTAAATTCTTTAAGCGTTTCTTGAATATTGCATCCATACATTACAGAAACCTCCATATATATTGTTGGTCCAGCATCTGTGCTTGTTACTCTTGTTCTTATTACTTTATATATTTCTGGCATCTTGTCTGCTAGATATTCCATTATTTGTCTAAATACTGTATCAGAAATTGTAAATCTTCCTAAATAACTAAATGTTGGTCTTATTATTGTTTTTTCTGATATATAAGGTTTTTGCCCTTTTCCCTTTGATTTAAATATTTGCAATGGGTCAAGTAAATATCCTGAAAAGTCTTTTTTCAGTTCAAATGTTGGTACAGGGATTACATGTTTCCCTTCTGTAACACGAATATTTCTAGCTGTTTGCATTTCTTCTTCTGTTGCAACTTCGTTTATGTATGTTATTTGTGATACTTCTGGTAATCCTAAATTTGCTGCTATTTTTTGTACCATTCCATCTGATGTTCCAAGTATTAATATTTTGTCTGGTTTATATTTTTTTATTGCTTTTTCGATTGGCTTTTTTTCAGCATCTTCATAAAATAATGCATGTTTTACTGTTTCTATTTTTGTTGGTGCTTTTTTTGCTGAAACACCTGCTATTATTTCATTGTCTTTTATCAATAATCCATCATCTATTATGAAATGTATATCTTTTTCACTTGCTACCATCTGTGCTCTATAACTTTTTCCTGTTCCTGATGGTCCTACAAATGCATATACTTTTACTTTTTCAAATGACATATTTTTCTCCCTTTACTTAGATAAAGGCACGATAATTCGTGCCTCACGTTTTACGTGTAATCTATATTTTTTCTGGAACCTCTTCTCCCTCTGAAACTTCTGCAATTTTGATATCTCTAACATGTTCGATTTTCTCCCATGTTGTTTCTCTTTTAAATAAGCATTTGATATTTATTATTACCCATGTTCCCATAAATAATGGATAATATAATAATCCTTTTAGCATTGGTTTTATTGGTTTTCTATCTAATGTCATTGCGACTACTGCTGTTCCTATTGGTAACAATAATGTTGGTATTAAATATCTTAATATATTTATTGCAAATTCTAAATTTGTCATTGATTGTGCAGCATACATTGCACAGTTTATAAATAATACTAACATTGTTATTACTAACATTGGTGTTGTTCCTACTATATATAGGAATCCATCAAATGTTACTAATGATTTGTGCTCTTTTACACTATTAAATAGTTCTCCTGTATATCTTTTCATACATTGCATATGTCCAACTGTCCATCTGCTTCTTTGTGACCATGATTGTTTAAATGATGTTGGTTGCTCGTCATATACTATTGCATCTATTGCCCAACCTAATTTTTTACCTTTTATAATTCTTTTTAGTGAAAATTCAATATCTTCTGTTAATGTCTCTGTTTGCCATCCTTCTGGTTTTACTACATCAAATCTTACCATGAATCCTGTTCCATTTAATAATGTTGATAATCCTACATTATATCTTGCTAAATGATATAGTCTATGCATCGTCCAATAGAATAATGCATATCCGGCTGTTATCCAGTTGTCTGTTGGATTTTTAATATCTCTATATCCTTGAACTACGTCTTCTCCTTGACATAGTTTTTTATTCATATTTACTATGAAGTCTTTGTCTACTATATTGTCTGCATCAAATACGAAAAATGCATCATAATCTGCGTTTTCTTCTATTTTTTGTTTTAAAAACCATTGTAATGCATAACCTTTTGTTTTATGTGCTGGGTCGAATCTTTCTAATACTATTGCTCCAGCTCTTCTTGCTACATTTGCTGTATTGTCTGTACAGTTATCTGCAATTACATATATGTCATATAAGTCTTTATCATATGTCTGATTTTTTAAACTTTCTATTAAATTTGATACTACTTTTTCTTCGTTATGTGCTGGTATTATTGCCATAAATTTGTGATTTTTATTTGTTAAATATGGTTTATCTTTTAATTTTATTAGTGAACACAAACTTATTACTGTTTGGTAACACCAGTATGCTGTTAAAATATAAACTAAAACTTGTTTTAGTATATACAAATACTCCATTTTTTACCTCTCTTTTCTTTTTTATTCTTTTTTGCATCTGTGTTTTTTTTGCGTCTTTTGTGGATTTTATATTATATTTTATTTTTCCACCTTTTATATTATACTATTATTTAGTTTTTTTTGCAATATTTTTGGTAAAATTTTCTTAATTTCTGCTACTGTCTAATGTCAATTCACAGTTTTTTAAAATTATATAATATTTTTAAATTTATAATATATTGTTTTTTATACCTTGCTGTCGCAATCTTCATATTAAATTTTAGTATGTAGATTGCTCCATATCGCACTCGCATGTGCTCGTTTAATCGCTTACGCGGTATTGCAAAACAATATATTATAAATTTAAAAAATATGTTTAATGCTTTTCATAATTATTCTAAAAGTATCGAAATATAAAACTTGAAATGAAATGACAAATGTGCATGGAGAAATTTTAGAAATTCTATGCAATTTTATGGAAAGAGTTCACGATAGTGGAA
>CAKPHD010000062.1 GCA_934155625.1 uncultured Clostridia bacterium | reverse complement strand
AAGACCAAGTAGATATGATATTTATAGATTTTCATGCAGAAGCAACAGCAGAAAAAATAGCAATGGGAAGATTTTTGGACGGTAAAATCACAGCATTATGGGGAACACATACACATGTGCAAACAGCAGATGAGCAAATCTTACCAAAAGGAACAGCATATATAACTGATTTAGGAATGACAGGACCAAAAGACTCTGTAATAGGAATGGATGTAAATGTATCATTTAAAAGATTTGAAACAACATTACCTGAAAAATACAAATTAGCAGAAGGAGAAAGCATGTTAAATGCAGTTGAATTTATAATAGATGATGATACAAATAAAGTAACAGAAATAAAAAGAATCCGCATTTAATTGCTAAGACATAAAAAATTTTAAAATTAGAATTGCAAGAAAGTATAAAATAATGAAATCTGTCGAAACATGCGACGAAAACTTGAAAAAATTTCCAATAAGTTCTAGACAAAAATTTCCAGATGTTGTAAAATACAAAATGTAAACGTTGCAACAAAAATTAAATTATAGGAGGCAGAAAAAATGGAAATTTTAAAAATTTCATCAAAATCTAATCCAAATTCAGTAGCAGGAGCTATTGCAGGATTAGTTAAAGAATCACAAAAAGCAGAAATGCAAGCAATCGGAGCAGGAGCTCTAAATCAAGCAGTAAAGGCAGTAGCAATAGCAAGAGGATTTGTAGCACCAGCAGGAGTAGACTTAGTATGCATACCAGCATTTGCCGAAGTAGAGGTAGAGGGAGAAGATAGAACAGGAATAAAACTGATTGTAGAATCAAGAAAATAAATAATAAGAAAATAAAATTTATGGGGGCATTTTTAAGTGCTCCCTTTTTGCGTAAAATTTAGAAAAAAGCTTGAAAAAATTGCCATAATGATATATCATTACAAAGTAATGAGGTGATAATTTGAAAAGCAATTGGATAAAATATGTATTTATAATTTTTGTAATTGCAGTAATAATTGCAGTAATTTATAAAGTAAACCAAAAAGAAAATAAAAAGGAAGAAGAACCACAAAAAACAGCAACAGAAGAGGAGATAATCAAGGATATTAATTTAGGTGTTGCAGAATTTGACACAATGAATCCAATACTAAGCCAAAACAAACATGTTCAAGAAATATCAAGAATAATTTATGAGCCATTATTTGAATTAGATTCAGAATACAAACTACAAAAATGTTTAGTAACAGATTGGGCCAAAACAAGTGCTACAACATATTTAATAAAATTAAGAAATGACATAAAATGGTCAGACGGAAGCAAACTAACAGTAGAAGATGTATCATTCACAATAGATATATTAAAGCAAATACCATCAATATATGGAAACAATGTTCAATATATAGTTGGAGTAGAAAAAGTGGATGAAGATACACTACAAATAACAATAGACCATGAAATTGCATTTTTTGAATATAATCTAATATTCCCGATAATGAGTAAAACGTATTACGAAGGTCAAGACTTTTCAACAACAGAAAAAAATAATGCGCCAATAGGAACCGGAAAATATAAAATTGTTCAAAATGACAATGACAAAATAGTCTTAAATAAAAATGAAAATTATACTAGAGATGAATTAACTCCAGAAACAATAACAATTACTAAATATGCAAATTTAGGGGAATTATATAATGCATTTAAACTAGGAAAAGTTGATGTAATAACAACAAATAATACATCAATAGAAAATTATATAGGAACAATAGGGTATAATAAGCAAGAAGTAGTAGGAAGAGAATTTGATTATTTGGCATTAAACACACAAAGTGCAGTTTTAGGAAGAACAGAAGTAAGAAATGCGTTATCACATGCAATAAACAGAGACAATATTGTAGCAACACAATATAACAGTAAATACAAAGTAATGGACTATTCTTTAGATTATGGAAGCTGGCTAAGAGGAGAGGCAGGAGATAACTCATATAATTCTGAAATGTCACAACAGATTTTACAGCAAAATGGATGGGAATATAAATATAACAGATGGCAAAAAACAGAAAATTATATTACACAATCATTAACATTTAAATTAGTAGTGCAAGCGTCAAATCAAACTAGAGTAAATATTGCAGAAATGATAAAATCAGATATGGCTAATATAGGAATAAATATTACAATAATAAAAGCAAGTGATAATCAATATCAAAGTTACTTGCAAAACAAAAGTTATGATGCAATAATAACAGGAACAACAATCTCTGCAAATCCAAGTATAGAAACATATATGAATATGTGTAACTTCAATAGTGAAGAATTAAACAACTTGATGGCAGAAGTAAAAAATATAACAAAAGAAGATTTACTAAAAGAAAAATACACAAGAATAAGAGAAATATTTAATGAACAGAAACCTTATATAGGCTTATATGGCAGTTATTATGCTGTAGAAAGCAGTTGGACATTAAAAGGAAGTGCAGCTCCAAATTGGTATAATGTTTACATGAATATAAATAATTGGTATAAAAATTAAAAAAATGCTTGACAAAAAAGAAAAATAGATATATAGTATGAATATCGAACAAAAGTTTATATAAATTGGGAGGAAAATTACATGGAAGAAAACGTAGAAAAAAGAAAAGCGTTAGAAGTGGCAATGAGCCAAATAGAAAAACAATTCGGAAAAGGATCAGTAATGAAATTAGGCCAATTTAAGGCAATGGAAATAGAAGCAATTCCAACAGGAGCATTAAGCTTAGACATAGCATTAGGTATAGGAGGAGTTCCAAGAGGAAGAATTATAGAAGTATATGGACCAGAATCATCAGGAAAAACAACACTTGCATTACATGTAATAGCAGAAGCACAAAAAATGGGAGGAGAAGCAGCATTTATAGATGCAGAACATGCTTTAGACCCAGTATATGCAAAAAAACTAGGTG
Source organism: uncultured Clostridia bacterium (assembly GCA_934155625.1). Taxonomy (GTDB): domain Bacteria; phylum Bacillota; class Clostridia; order TANB77; family CAG-508; genus CAG-269. The sequence continues at coordinate 1,744 of CAKPHD010000062.1, read as the reverse complement.
TTGACATAGATAACTTAATAGTATCTCAACCAGATACTGGAGAACAAGCACTAGAAATAACAGAAGCATTAGTAAGAAGTGGTGCATTAGATGTAATAGTTGTAGACTCTGTTGCAGCATTAGTACCTAAAGCAGAAATAGATGGAGATATGGGAGACTCTCATATGGGACTTCAAGCAAGATTAATGTCACAAGCATTAAGAAAACTTGCAGGAGCAATAAACAAATCAAAAACAGTATTAATATTCATTAACCAATTAAGGGAAAAAATAGGAGTAATGTTTGGAAACCCAGAAACAACAACAGGAGGAAGAGCATTAAAATTCTATGCATCAGTCAGAATGGACATTAGAAAAATAGAAAACATCAAACAAGATGGACAAGTAGTTGGAAATAGAGTAAGAGTAAAAGTTATCAAAAACAAAGTAGCTCCACCATTTAGAGAAGCAGAATTTGACGTATTATATGGAAAAGGAATATCAAAAGAAGGAAACATCTTCGATATGGCTGTAAATTTAGACATAATAGACAAGAGTGGATCATGGTTTAGCTATGAAGGACAAAGAATCGGTCAAGGTAGAGAAAATGCTAAGAGATATTTAACAGATAGACCAGAACTACTAAAAGAAGTAGAAACAAAAGTAAGAGATAACTTTGCAAAAGCATTTGAACAAAGCCTAGGAGAAGAATTGCCAGAAGATAAAGATGAAAGCGAAGAACCAGAAGAATAATAAGATAAAAGAGGTTGAAATAAACCTCTTTTTTGTATGTGGAAATAATATTCCAATTCTTCCAAAACACTTGATATTTTAAAACTAACATAGTAAAATAAGAACAGAGAAAAAATACGAAACCAGATTTGTACTTTGGGGAGGGAATAAGATAAAAGTGAGTAAAAAATGGCAAATATATCAAGTAAACGAAAAAGAAATAGAAGAATTACAAAAAACATATAAAATAAATAAATTATTAGCTACAATATTATCAAATAGAGGTATAATAGAGAAAGAACAAATAGAAAAATTTTTAAAACCAAAGAGAAGTGATTTTTATAATCCATATGGAATGCCAGATATGGAAATTACAGTAAACAGAATAATAAATGCTATAGAAAATCAAGAAAAAACCATAATATATGGAGATTATGATGTTGATGGAATAACAAGTGTAACTGTACTAAAAAGCTTTTTAGAAGAAAGAGGTTTACATGTAGGAGTTTATATTCCAAACAGATTAAATGAAGGATATGGTCTAAACAAAAATGCTGTAAAGAAAATAGCAGATGAAGGATATACATTAATGATAACAGTAGACTGTGGAATATCAGCAATAGAAGAAGTAAAATATGCAAGTGAATTAGGAATAGAAACACTTATAACAGACCATCATGAGCCAGGCGAAGAAATTCCAAAAGCTTTAGCAGTAGTTGATGCAAAAAGAAAAGACAATACATATCAATGTAGAAATCTAGCAGGAGTAGGAGTAGTATTTAAATTAATTCAAGCAATATCTATAAAACTAGGACTAGAAGAAAAAGAATACTTAAAATATTTAGACATTGTATGTATAGGAACAATATCAGACATAGTACCATTAACAGATGAAAACAGAGTAATAGTAAAATTAGGTTTAAAACTAGTTCAACAAACAAGAAATTTAGGACTAAAATCAATTTTACAAGCAACAGGATATAACAAAATAGACTCAATAGCAATATCATTTGGAGTAGCTCCAAGAATAAATG
>CAKPHD010000061.1 GCA_934155625.1 uncultured Clostridia bacterium | reverse complement strand
GTTATAACCACAAATTATAGCAGAAATCAATTAAGAGAAAGATTATGTATAAATAAAAATTATAGTATTGTTGATTCGATAATTTCAAGACTATATGAAATGTGTGGTGGTATTGAAATTAAGGATGATGACCATAGAATGAGCAATTCCCTAATTAGGGAATCACTCTGAAATAGTTGAGATAACTGAAGTACAAGCTAAATTACTTTAGATGCGAAATGATTAGTGGCAGGTAAAAATGTCACTTTTCTTTTTACATTGTTTTGGAGTAAAAAGAACTAAAATAAGAGAAATTTTTTTAGCAAGATTCTCCTTTGTGTACACAAAGGGTTCTTGATAGTTGGGAAAGTCACCAACCCTTTTATGAAATTTAAGATTACTTAATTAGAAAATTTTGAACAAAGATAAAAGTATAAAATGTGAAATACAAATTTAATAAGGAAAAATCTGTATATTTATTGAGAAAAAAGTCGTTTTATGATATTATAAGTTCGGATAGTAAAAAGTTATCGGAAGTTGTATAGGGGGAAAATATATGGAAAGTTATAAAAATCTTTCTGAAGAAGATACAAGAAATATATATATTACACCAGCTTTGACAAAAAAGTGGAATTTAGAAACGCAGATAAGAAGTGAAGTATATTTCACTGCAGGTAAAGTTATTGTGAGAGGAAACATGTCAACAAGAGCAAAAGGAGAAAAAGCAGATTATATTCTTTATTATAATAGTTCAAAGCCAATAGCTGTTGTTGAAGCTAAAAAAAACGATTTAGAAGTGGGAACAGGAATGCAACAGGCAATCGAATATGCTAAAACCTTAGACTTACCTTTTGCATATTCAACTAATGGAATGGCATTTCTTGAACATGATATGTTAACCGGAAATGAAAGAGAAATATCAATGGATGATTTTCCTTCTCCAGATGATTTGTGGTACAGATATAAGATAGCAAAAAATATAACTGAAGAAGAGGAAAAAATAATTAACGAACCATACTATTATGCTCCAGGAGTAAATAAGCCTAGATACTATCAAACAATTGCAATTAATAGAACTTGTGAAGCAATAGCAAGAGGACAAAAAAGAATATTATTGGTAATGGCTACTGGAACTGGAAAAACATTTACAGCTTTTCAGATAATACATAGATTAAAAAAATCAGGATTAAAAAGAAAAATTTTATATCTTGCTGATAGAAATATGTTAATAGATCAAACCATGACGCAAGATTTTCAACCATTTACGAAAGTAATGACAAAAGTTGAAAATAGAAAAATGGATAGTTCTTTTGAAATTTATATGGCTCTTTACCAACAATTAACAGATGGACAAGGAACAGATATATTTAAACAATTTAGTGAAGATTTTTTTGATTTAATAATTGTTGATGAGTGTCATAGGGGAAGTGCAGCAGATGATTCTAATTGGAAAAAAATATTGGATTACTATAAAAGTGCAACACAAATAGGCTTAACTGCAACACCTAAAGAAACTAATGAAATATCAAATATTCAATATTTTGGAGAACCAATATATACATATTCTTTAAAACAAGGCATTGACGATGGATTCTTAGCCCCATATAAAGTTATAAGAATTAATTTAGATAAAGATTTAGTTGGATATAGACCAGAGGCAGGAAAAAGAGATGTTAATGGTAATCTCATCGAAGATGATGAGATATATTATCAATCAGATATGGATAAAAGAATAATAATAGATGAAAGAACACAAGCTGTTGCTAAAAGAGTTACAGAATTTTTGAAAAATACTAATAGATATAATAAAACTATAGTATTTTGTATAGATATAGAACATGCAGAAAGAATGAGGCAAGCATTGATAAAAGAAAATAATGATCTGGTTGCTGAAAATCCAAAGTATATTATGAGAATTACAGGAGACAATCAAATAGGTAAAGCACAATTGGAAAACTTTATTGATGTTGAAGAAAAATATCCTACAGTAGTTACAACAAGTAAATTATTGACTACTGGTGCGGATTGCAAAACGTGTAAGTTAATAGTTCTTGATTCTAATATAAATTCAATGACAGAATTTAAACAGATTATAGGTAGAGGGACGAGAATTAGAGAAGATTATAATAAAACTTATTTTACAATTATGGATTTTAGAAATGCTAGTAGATTATTTAGTGATCCTGATTTTGATGGAGATCCAGTAAGTATAAAAAATGTAAATCCTGAAGATGATACACCAGATGATAGTGATGGAAATACTATTGTGTTAGGTGTCACAGAAAACGAAGAAAAATATAAATTTGATTCTCAAATATTAAAGCCAATAGAAACTGGAGAACGAAAAGGAAAACTTCATGTTAATGGAGTAGAGGTAAGTATTTATAATGAAATTGTTTCTTATTATGATAAGGATGGAAAATTAGTCACAGAATCTTTAAAAGATTTTAGTAAGAAAAGTATATTAAATGAATATGCTTCACTTGACGATTTTCTTCATAAATGGAATTCAACAGATAGAAAACAAGCTATATTAGATGAATTAGAACAACAAGGTGTTTTAATTGATGAACTTAGAAAAGATATAGGAATAGATGATATTGGAGATTTTGATTTAATATTGCATATTGCTTATGATAAGAAACCTTTAACAAGATATGAAAGAGTTAACAATGTTATAAAAAAGGGATATCTATATAAGTATTCAGAAATGGCTCAAAACATTCTAAAAGATTTATTAGAAAAATATAGTGATAATAATGAGCTAGAATTAACAGATACAAAAATTTTAGAGTTAAAGCCATTTAATGAATATGGTTCTCCAATGGATATAGTAGATGTATTTGGCGGAAAAGATAAATATATATCAGTAGTAGAAGAATTAGAAAATGAATTGTATGCAAGTTAGGAGAGAAATATAATAATGGGAATAGGAAATATAGTAAAAAGACTTAATGATGTGATGTGGAAAGATGATGGCGTTGCAGGAGATGCTCAAAGATTAGAACAAATTGTATGGATATTGTTCTTGAAAGTATATGATGATAAAGAAAAATTATGGGAATTTCATGATTCAAATTTTAAATCAATATTACCAGAAGAATTAAGATGGAGAAATTGGGCTGTTGATAAAAAAGATGGAAATGCATTAACAGGAGAAGAATTATTAGCATTTGTAAATGAAAAATTATTTCCAGGAATTGAAAAGTTAGATATAAATGAGAGTACACCGATTAGTAAAGCAATAGTAAAATATACATTTGATGATGTAAATAATTATATGAAAAATGGTATTTTATTAAGGCAAGTTATAAACATAATAGATGAAATAAAATTTACTAATTCAAATGAGAAACATGAATTTAATGAAATATATGAAACTATGCTTAAGGAATTACAAAGTGCTGGAAATGCAGGTGAATTTTATACTCCAAGACCTGTAACTAACTTTATGGTAGAGATGGTAAATCCTTCATTGCAAGATAAAATAGCAGACTTTGCATGTGGCACAGGAGGATTTTTAACATCAACTTTAGATTATTTGAAAAATCAAGTAAAAACAGTTGAAGATAAGGAATTATATGATAACTCTATATATGGAATAGAGAAGAAATCATTACCATATTTACTTTGTATAACTAATTTATTATTACATGATATTGATGATCCAAATATTGAACATAGAAATAGCTTCGATAGAAATGTAAAAGATTATAAAGAAAACGAAAAATATAATATTATATTAATGAATCCACCTTATGGTGGACATGAAGTAAAAAATATACAAGCAAATTTTCCTTCAAACTTAAGAGGATCAGAAACATTTGACTTATTTATGACATTAATAATGTATAGATTAAAAGAGGATGGAAGATGTGCGGTGATACTACCAGATGGTTTCTTATTTGGAGTTGATAATACAAAAGTAAATATTAAAGAAAAACTAATGAAAGACTTTAATTTACATACCATAGTGAGAATGCCAAGTTCAGTATTTGCTCCATATACTTCAATTACAACTAATATACTATTTTTTGATAAAACTAAGTCCACAGATAAAGTATGGTTTTATAGAATGGATATGCCAGAAGGATATAAAAATTTTTCGAAAACAAAACCGATTTTGAATAAACATTTTGATGATGTAAAATTATGGTGGAATAATAGAAAAGAAATTATGGATGAAAAAGAAAGAGAAGAACAAACGACAACATACAAAGCAAAGTGTTATACAATTAAAGAAATTATAGATAATGGGTACAATATTGATTTATGTGGATATCCTCATAAAGAAGAAATTATATTAGAACCAAAAGAATTAATAGAGCAATATCAAGAACAAAGAGCAAGTCTTAATGCAGAAATTGATAAGATATTAGCTGAAGTTAGTAAATTATTAGAGGAGGAATAAGATGACTGCACAAGAATTAAAAAATTCTATTCTTCAGCTTGCTATTCAAGGAAAACTGGTTAAACAAGATCAAAATGATGAACCAGCTTCAGTATTATTGAAAAAGATTAAAGAAGAAAGAGAAAAATTAATAAAAGAAAAGAAGATAAAAAAAGAAAAATATTCAGAAATATACAAAGATTCTTCAGATAATCATTATTATGAGAAGTTTGAAGATGGTACTATTAATGATATTACTGATGAGATTCCATTTGATA
>CAKPHD010000060.1 GCA_934155625.1 uncultured Clostridia bacterium | reverse complement strand
ACCTACAACATTAGTAACTCCTGATACATAAAAGTTTAATGTTAATATTAATGATATTACATCCGGAAGAATATATTTATACCCAAATAAAACTGCAATTAAATCTGTACAGCAAAAATATATTCCTAACGATACCCATCCATAAATCCAGCAATTAATCATATTTAGAAAAGTAAACATCTCATATTTACTTTTCTCTTTTGAAAGAACATTATGATTTCCAATACTTGCAGTAAGCCCATTAAACACTTGTGCTAAGAGTATATTTAGTGTATTTATCAATAATGTATAATTAGATGCCATACCTGTTACTGACAAACCGCTAAAAAATGTTATAATAATATTATCTGTCCCATTAACCAAAACACCTGATACCTTATAATACATTAAATCTTTTACATTCTTAAATAACGCCCTTCTTTCTTCTTTTTTTAAGCTGTTTACATGTTTCTTTTTGATATACGGATAATGTTTCACTGCCACATGAGAAATCCAAACATTATATATTAATGTAAATGCTGCTTGGATCAGTAAATATCCAATATAATTATGTGTGACAAGTATAAATGCAGCTTGTATAATTGATTGAATACACAATATTATATAATTCAATCCTGTAACCAAGTAGTTCTTTTGGGCTGCCACTAATAAAGTACTTCTATATGAAAAGAAATAGGAACTCGCAGTATTAAAAAGACAAATTACATATATCAAGTAAATGCTTTCGTGAATATCTGGCTGATTTCCAATTATTAATTTTAAAAAGGGCAAAAGTGCTAAGCCCCCTGCGGCAATTACCATTCCTATAATATAATAAGCTTTTCCAAATAATTGAACTAAAGCAGCAATTTTCTCTCTATCATCAATTGCAATTGGCTTATATAGTGCATATATAATTGCTCCACTAATACCTAATTCGGCAAGAGATAACATTGATAATATATTAGAAAACAACCCACTAATTCCAAGATATGCCTGTGGAAAACATCTGGTAAATACCATTCTGTTCATCAAACTCAAAATAACACTTAGCGCATATCCCCCCACACCAGCTAAAATGTTGAGAATTGAATACTCTGTTCTACTCTTCGCTCTCATTTAACAGTATCCTTATTTTTTAAAATCTCTTTCAATTTTTCATATTTCTTTTCGCCCATTAATAATTTCACAACTCTATTAGGTGTATGTATCCAATAATCTCTTCTGGCAGCTCTTTCCCATAACCTTCTCTGTTTTTGTTCTTCTGGAGAATACCATGATGCGTCAAATTGATGAATTGAATACGTTGCTTTTGTTATTTTTGTTATTCCTGTTCTGAAATCCTTGGGACAAAAATACTCTTGTGGGAATATTATTAAACCATCTATATTCTGAATCATTCCATTATTAGGCTGCAACCCATAGTTTTTCAAAAAATCTGTTGTGTATTGAGGGCTAGGTTTTCGGTTATATGTGTCGTCTTCATTTCTATAAATTAAATGTTCATATAAATCCATGTGGAATTTCAACAATTTAAAATATTTTTCAGCACCAAAGCCCTGTCCCAAATTAACGTATTTACTATCTTCAAAACCTGCAAATGCTTTTAACGATAATAATGAATCAAAAGACTTCACGATCTGCACATCTGTATCTAAATAAATTCCTCCATAATTATATATAATCCATAATCTCAAATAATCAGGAACAAACCCCCAAGCTTTTGCCTCGTAAGCCTGTCTAGTGTATTGATTTTCTTTTATATTCAGATTTGACTCATTCCATTCCTTTATTATATAATCCGGACAATATTTTCTCCAGCTCTCAATACATCGCAAAACATTCGTAGGTTTTTCTTTTCCCCCAAACCAACAATAATGAATTATCTTTGGAATAGCCACATTACTTTCCTCCTAAAAATTGTTGTTTCCATATTTGAATCTTATTCTCATTTATGCATATATCTGTCCTTTGTTCCTTATTTATTCTATCAATCAAATCTCTTACAGAACAATTTCTTGAAATTATTGGTAAATTGAAATCTCTTCCCATTTCTTCTGCTCTATTGTCAATTGAGATAATAAGCGTCCGAATCTTTTCATTCATTGCATGAATTCCTGCATGAAGCCTCGTTCCTACATAATCAATATCACCTTTCCTCAGAATTTCAGAAAAAGCATCTACACTACTTGATACAATTTTTACCAAATCTACATCAATAATCTCCTTTAGATACGAATAATCATTTGATCCCTGAAGCCAGATAAAAACCTGTTGATATTGAGATAATAATACTTCCAACATCTCTTTATCTTTTTCATAATTCCTATCATAGTCCGTTACAGTTGAAATTACCTTTGAAGCTTTTTTTCTTGGAATTTTCGCACAATGTTCTTCTGTCAAATTCCACAGCGTTGGACATCCTGTATTAATTACATTCTTTATTCCCATTTCCCGAAAACGTTTTTCAGTATAACTGTCTCTTACTGAATGCAATCCTTTACTACTCAAAATTGTGTTATAAACTTTTTTGGAATACATGGATATATCTGAACAGTAATACCCCCATCCAACTCCCAGGGTTATTATATTTGTATAGTCTCTTAAATTCGAAGGCATTTTCCAGTTTGAGTATTCTTCAAAATGCGGTGTCATCAAATTAGTTCCACATACAATTCCTGTATAACATTTTCTCAAATTCTCAATCTCTTCTCTCCGAGGAAGTGTTTGTGTTGGAAATCTGTAAATGTCTCTATCACTGAAAAGTTCTTTAATTATTTTGTCACAATAAAATTTTATAATATGATCTCCCATATTCGCAGAATGAATAGATGGATCAAAAACTGCTATTTTTTTTGTATCCTTTACCCCCATGGATATCAATCTTGCATATTCAATTTCTCCAAGCCATAATACATCCTTGGATAAATGTTTCATTTTATCAATTGATCTTTTTATAAATGCCATACTCAATCATCTCATTTCTTCTATTAAACAATCCGGAATCGTCTTTTTAGCTATCCAATATGAAATATACGGATGCTTTATCATCAATATGGCACATAATTTTCTCATTCTACATGAATATGGATTTCGGTATATTAATTTTAAATGTCTTTTAAATGAATCAATATGCGGATTCAATTTTACTTTTAAAACTTTATACTTGATCATTACAGCAAAATAGTTACGCATAAAAAATGTCAAATATTCATTTACTGCATACAAAACTTGATCTTGTAAATCTCTTTTATAAAAAAATTCAATATAATTTTCTCGTACAATAAACTCTCCAAATCTATCATAGCTTAAATAATTGCTTCTAGTAATTGATTGTGTATTGTTATACCAATAATATAACGGTTTCATAGAAACTGATATTTTTTTACATTTTAGAAGTAATGGTAAATATACACGCAAATCTTCATATATTTCACCTTCTGGATATCTTATTTCCGAAAATAATTCTTTTTTATAAAGTTTTCCACAAGCAGTTACTGATATTCTACCAAAATTATTCGGAAACAAATGATTAATAAAATCTTCTTTACCCAACAAATCAAATTTAACTTTCATATTTTCTTCCATTGGCATTATGTCTCCGACTGATAATAACCCTGTAGAAACAAAATCTGCCGAATTAGTTTTTATCTCCTCAAGCATCCATTCAATCATGTGTGAGTGAATCATGTCATCACTATCAACAAAAGTTAAATATTCTCCTTTCATAATATCCAGTGCTTTATTACGTGCTGATGAAAGGCCACCATTTTTTTTATGAATTACTGTTACCCTAAAATCCTTTGCAGCTATTTCATCACACAAATACCCGCTATTATCTGTCGATCCATCATCCACTAATATTACTTCTATATTTGTATATGTTTGTTGCAAAATACTCTTCACGCATCTTGTAAGGTAATTCTCTACATTATAAACAGCAACAATCACACTTACCTTTTCCATTTTTTATTTTCTCCCCTAATATCAGAAACAAAAGACGTATTTTAACATAACAGGAAATTTTTTTTGATTTAAATATAAATTTTTTGTATTTATTCAATTGTTTACGTAAATATATTTCTACGCTATTCCAGCCATGCCGCCTAGCATGAATAATTCCATTTACAATTTCCGGAGAATATTTCTCTAACAACCAGTCTGATTCATCAAAATAGCTTTTCAGATTTTCATTTATCTTATTTAGTGCCAAGTGATAATGTAATTCATTTCTTTCTTTTTTTTCAAAATTTAGAGTTGTTCCCTCTTCACTTATGTTATATCTATATAAACATTCCGGACACAGTACGATAGTATGAGTTTTTTTTAACATTCTTACCACCCAATCCAAATCTTCAAAAAAAGAAAGATTTCTATCAAAAAAAGAGATTTCCAAATAGCTACTTCTCCTCCATAACTTATTCCATGGATACCCACCGCCACAATCAGAATAGTTTCTTAATATTTTTTTCAATACACTTTGCATATCTCCACAAATTTCTTTGGAATCACATATCGGTACTGCTAACTTGGTTTTACTTATGCCTCGATACCATCCATAAAATGCAGCATCTGCCCCTGTATCTAATATCGTTTTAACAGCTATTTCTAATGCATTATGCTCCATCTCATCATCTGCATCTACAAAAGTCACATATTCTCCTCTTGATTTTTCAATTCCATAATTTCGAGCCATTGATACTCCACTATTCTCGTAATGAAATACTCTAACACGCTGATCT
>CAKPHD010000059.1 GCA_934155625.1 uncultured Clostridia bacterium | reverse complement strand
GCATTAAGCATAAAATTAGGATTAGATCAAAAAGAATATTTAAAATATTTAGATATAGTTTGTGTTGGAACAATATCAGATATAGTACCATTAACAGACGAGAATAGAGTAATTGTAAAATTGGGATTAAAATTAGTAGAGCAAACAAAAAACTTAGGATTAAAAGAAATATTACAAAGTTGTGGTTATTCAAAAATAAATTCAACAACAATATCATTTGGAGTAGCACCAAGAATTAATGCATGTGGAAGAATGGGACATCAAGAAGAGGCTTTAAAACTATTTTTATCAAAAAATGCGAATGAAGCAAATGAATTAACACAAAAATTAAATGCATATAACAAAGAAAGACAAGAAATAGAAAAAAATATATTTACAGATGCAGTAGAACAAATAGAAAAAAATAATTTGCAAGAAAGAAAAACAATAACATTAATGGGAAAGAACTGGCACCATGGTGTAATAGGAATAGTTTCGTCAAAAATTACAGAAATGTATTTTAAACCTAGTATATTATTATGCGAAGAAGGCGATATTGGAAAAGGGTCTGGAAGAAGTATACCAGGATTTGATTTATATGAAGCGTTAACAAAATGTCAAAAATCAGTAGATCGATTTGGTGGACATGCAATGGCAATAGGAATAACAATAAAAAAAGATAAATTAGAAGAATTAAAAAATGAATTTGAAGAAATAGCACAAGAAAATCATATAGAAGAAATAGTACCAATATTAAAAATTGATTCACAAATAAGCTTAGACGAAATAAGCAAAGAAATGGTAGAAAGCTTAAAAGAATTAGAACCATTTGGAGAGGAAAACAAAAATCCATTATTTTTATTTAAAAATTTAAAAATAGACTCAATAAGAGCACTTACAGAAGGCAAGCACTTAAAACTTACAGTAAAAGAAAATAAAAATATAGTAAATGCAATTGGTTTTAATATAGGTGAACTTGCAAATGAATATAAAATTGGAGATAAAGTAGACATTGTAGGAAATCTTGAAATGAACTCTTTTAATGGAGTTGATAATATTCAAATAAATATCAAAGACATAATGAAGTCACTTTAATAAAAGGTACATTTTGGTACCGTTGGGACCGGTTCTTATCGGTACCATTTGCAAAAAGGGGGGAATGCTATGACAAGAAATTATACAATAAAGGAAATAATAGACAAAGTTAAGAAAAATAAAAGATGGGCAGACACAAAGTTGATACAAAGAGCATATAATTATGCTTTATTAAAACATGGAGACCAAAAGAGAAAATCTGGAGAGCCATATATTATACATCCAACAAATGTAGCTTATACAATTGCAGAATTAGGATTAGATGAACAAACTATTTGTGCGGCTTTATTGCATGATGTTGTTGAAGATACTGATGCTGGATATGAAGACATAGAAAAAGAATTTGGGACAGAAATTGCAGAAATGGTTGATGGTGTTACTAAATTAAAATTGATTCAACATGCATCAATTGAAGAAAATCAAGTAGAAAATTACAGAAAAATGTTCTTAGCAATGGGAAAAGACATAAGAGTAATAATTATAAAATTAGCTGACAGATTGCATAATATGAGAACATTAGAGTTTTTAAAAAGAGAAAGGCAAATTGCTATAGCAAAAGAAACTATGCAATTATATGCGCCACTTGCAAACAGATTAGGTTTGTATGCAATGAAATGGGAATTAGAAGATTTAGGCTTTAAATACTTATATCCTGAAGAATATGGAGAATTAGTAAAAGGAATTGAACAAAAAAGAGAGCAACGTTTAAAATTTATAGAAAAAATTATGCAAGATATAAGAGTTCAATTAAAAAAACAACATATAGAAGCAGAAGTTACAGGAAGAGCAAAACATTTATATAGTATATATAGAAAAATGCAAAGAGATAACAAGACTCTTGACCAGATTTATGATTTGTTTGCATTAAGAATAATAGTTAATTCAGTAAAAGATTGTTATTCTGCATTAGGAATTGTACACGAAATGTATACACCAATGCCAGGAAGGTTTAAAGATTATATAGCAGTTCCAAAGGCAAATATGTATCAATCTATACATACAACATTGCTTGGAGAAAAGGGAACTCCATTTGAAGTTCAAATTAGGACTTGGGACATGCACAGAATTGCTGAATATGGTATTGCTGCACATTGGGCCTATAAAGAGGCAAACTATGGAAGTAAAAAAGGTCACCAAACTGTTAAAGTGCAAGATGATAAATTAGCTTGGCTAAGAGAAAGTTTAGAGTGGCAACAAGAAATGCAAGACCCTCAACAATTTTTGGAGACATTAAAAACAGAATTGTTTGAAGATGAAGTTTATGTTTTTACACCAAAAGGAGCAATAAAGGTATTGCCTAAAGGTGCAACACCAATAGATTTTGCGTATAGCATACATGCAGAAATTGGAAATCACATGACAGGTGCAAAAATTAATAGCAAAATGGTTCCTATAATAACTCCTATAAAAAATGGAGACATTGTAGAAATATTGACTTCAGATAATTCAAAAGGTCCAAGTATGGACTGGCTTAAATTTGTAAAAAGTTCATCAGCAAGAAACAAAATAATGTCATGGTTTAAAAAAGAGAAAAAAGAAGAAAATATAGAAAAAGGAAAAGATTCTATAGAAAGAGAATTAAAGAGAATTGGAATGTCATATGGAGATATATTTAAAACAGAATATATAAACCCAATGCTTGATAGATATAAATATAAAAATCTTGACGAAATGTATGCTGCAGTTGGCTTTGGAGCTATAACAGCACAAAAAATAATTGCAAGAATGTTGATTGAATATAGGAAAGAACATAAAGAAGAACCTATAGAAGAAAAAATTGAAGAATTGTCTACAAACAAAAGGCGTACACCTAAACCATCAGATTCTGGAATAATTGTAAAAGGAATTGATAATTGTTTGGTTAAGCTTTCAAAATGTTGTGATCCACTTCCTGGTGACGAAATAATAGGTTATATAACAAAAGGGAGAGGTGTATCAGTTCATAGAAAAGACTGTGTAAATGTAAATGAACTATTAAAAGAAGAAAATAGAATAATTGATGTTAAATGGTTTGACCAGGAAAAGGTAACATATACAGTTGAAATTGAGATTTTTGCAAATGATAGAAATGGTTTATTGGCAGATATTATTCAAAAAATAAATGAGGCAAAAGCTAAAATTTTAGGAGTAAATGCTAGAGCTACGAAAGAGAGAATTGCAGTAACAGAAGTGACTCTTGAGGTTGATAATTTAGATGGATTAAATAAGATTATTCGTGAACTTAGAAAGATTGATAGTGTTTATGAAGTTAAAAGAAAGAAATAATTAAGGAGAGAAAAAATGATACTAAAAGTACTAAGGATTGAAACTTGGATAGGAGATGCAACAAACTGTTACATAGTCCAAGACGAAAAATCAAAAGAAACAATGGTAATAGATGCAGCAGGAGATGTAGACAAAATAATAGAAATGTTAGATATATTACAAGCAAAATTAAAATATATATATTTAACACATTGCCATGGAGACCACATTGGTGGCGTGCAAGAACTAAAAGAAAGATATGGAGGCAAGATAGTAGCACAAAGACAAGCAGCAGAAAATCTAAAAGACCCCAATATTAATTTGACTACGTATATAGGTAATAAAGGATTATCAATAGAAACAGATGCAAGAGTTGATGATGAAGACTTGTTGCACATTGGAGAATTAGAATTTAGAGTAATTCATACACCAGGGCATACATCAGGTGGTTCATGCTTATATTGCGAAGCAGAGAAATTGTTATTTTCCGGAGATACCTTATTTAGAGGAACATGGGGAAGAACAGATGTGCCAACAGGAGATTTCGAGGCTGTTATAAAATCAATAACAAAAAAATTAATGATATTACCAGACGAAACAATTGTATATCCAGGGCATGGAAAAAGTACAATGATTAGAGAAGAAAAGCCAATTTATTTAGAACTTAAGCCACGCTTGTTATAGCAAAAAAGGAGAATAATTTAATGAAAAAAGTAAAAGTAAGTAAAAATATATTGTTGTTATTAGGAATAATGATTGCTATAACAATAATGGGAATAGGATATGCATCAGTAGAGTCAATTACAGGAGAAATAGGTGGAAAGATAATAGCAAGTGCACAAGAAGGAGTTTTTATAACTAATGCTGAATATGTAAGTAATGTTGGAGCTAATGTAACAAATTCTCAAATAAAAAATTATGTAAAAACTACATTACAAAGCACAGTTGAATTGTCAAGTACAAATGCAGAATCAAGTATAACATATAAAGTTACAGTTTTTAATAATTCTGATGATTATTATGAATTTACAGAAGTCAAATATGATAGCGAGTTTTATGATAATGAAAATATTACTTTTGAGGTAACGGGATTTGTTCCAAGTGAAAGAATAAAACCTAAAGAGACAAAAGATATAGTAGTTACCTTTAAATACAAAGATACTACATCAGTACCTTCAAATAGAACATTAAATTCTTATTTGAATTTTAATATGGAAAAAGCACTGGTAACAACTGCAGGAACATATTTACCAACAGGTTTTACACAAGTAGAAGGAACAACATTAGAAAATGGATTGACAATACAAGATAGTACAGGAAATCAATATGTGTGGGTAGAAGTGCCACAAACTACAGAAGTATATCCAACAGCAGGTTTGAAAATAACAGATTTTACAACAGATGAATATACAGCAATAGAGACAGATTTACATACATATACAAATGATTATAGAAATGGAACAAGTTACAAAGATGAATATTATTCAGATGCAACAACAGGATTAACAAG
>CAKPHD010000058.1 GCA_934155625.1 uncultured Clostridia bacterium | reverse complement strand
TACCATAAATATATGTAAGTCCTATTTCTACTCTTTTTTCTTTAGGTAAGTCTACTCCTGCTATACGAGCCATGTTTTTTACACCTCCAAATTTTTCTTCTTTTTTGTTTGAATTTTATTTAAGTGTTGTCCTATTTTTACTTAAAGGTGAAATGCACTAGCTCTTGCTAGTCTTTAAGTTTTATTTTGGACATATATATAAACACAAATTTGATATGTAAACTTTTTCAAGTCTAACAGCCGCTACCTCATTTGTGTTATAAACTTTTTAGGTTACCCTTGTCTTTGTTTGTGTTTAGGGTTTTCGCATATAACTCTAATTACACCTTTTCTTTTTATTACTTTACATTTGTCACACATTTTCTTTACTGATGGTCTTACTTTCATTTTATTCCCTCCTTTGCTATGGACAAGGGGCACATCTTCTTCACCGGTATTCCTCTAGGGATAAGATATGTCCCTTCCCCGTGTGAGCTGGTGATTACCCTTTTTCCAATTTATATATTATTTGGGTTAATTGATTGTTGTCTATTATTTTGCTCTCCAAGTGATTCTTCCTCTTGTTAAATCATATGGTGATAATTCTACTTTTACTTTATCACCTGGTAGAATTTTGATATAATTCATCCTTAGTTTTCCTGAAATATGTGCTAATATTTGATGCCCATTTTCAAGTTCTACTTTGAAATTTGTGTTTGGTAAAGTTTCTACTACTGTACCTTCTACTTCTATTACATCCTCTTTTGCCAAGTCCTTTTACCTCCTTTTTAAAGAGTTATATTTATATAGAAAATTTATATTTTTAAGCATAAACTTTCCATAATATTCTATTTTTTAGTATTAACTCATACATTATATAATATTTTTATAGTATTGTCAATAGTTCCGGCTCATTTTCTGTAATTAAAATTGTATTTTCATAATGAGCTGCTAAGCTTCCATCTTGTGTTACAATTGTCCATCCATCTTCTAGTTCCCAAATGTCTGGTTTTCCTTGTATTACCATTGGTTCTATCGCTAGAGTCATGCCTGGTTCAAGTCTTATTCCTCTTCCTGCTTTTCCATAGTTTGGAATTTCTGGTTCTTCATGCATTTCTTTTCCAATTCCATGTCCTTCAAATTCTCTTACTACTGAATATCCTTGAGATTTTACATATTCTCCTATTGCGTGTGATATATCTCCTATTCTATTTCCTTTTTTTGCATATTTTATTCCTTCAAAAAATGCTTGTTTTGTTACTTCTACTAGTCTTTTTGCCTCTTCTGATACATTTCCAACTAAAAATGTTCTCGCAGCATCCCCATTATATCCATTTTTTAATGATACTAAGTCAACACTTACTATGTCTCCATCTTTTATTACTCTCTTTTTGGATGGAACTCCATGTATTACTTCATCATTTATTGATATACATGTTGCAGCAGGATAAGGAGGCACTCCTCTTATCCCTGGATCATATCCTTTTTCTGCTGAAACTGCACCATATTTTTTCATTGTTTCTTCTGCAATTCTATCTATATCAGCTGTTGTCATTCCTGGTTTTATTGCGTCTTCTATTGCTTTGTGTGTTAGCGCTGTTACACGTCCTGCTTCTCTCATTAGTTCAATTTCTCTTTTTGATTTTATTGTAACCATTTGCTACGCTTCCTTTCTAATTTTAACAAAACTTATTTTCTTATTTCTTTTATTATATCTTCTGCTGCATCTTTTCCCATGTGGTTTGCTGCTATACTTACTGTTTCTGTCCTTAAAACTCCTTTAGCTTTATAGTATTCTACTAATGGGCTCGTTTTTTCTTCATATATTTCCAATCTTCTTTTTATTGCTTCTGGATCAGAATCATCTGCTCTTTGTTTTAGTGGTGCACCACATTTGTCACAAATCCCTTCTACCTTTGGTGGATGTAATTTTGTGTTATATGTTGCTTTACAATCTTGATTTGTGCATACTCTTCTTGTTAACATTCTATCTATTAATTCTTCTTTTGGTGTAACTAAATTTACAACTAAGTCAATTTTTTCACCTTTAGCTTCTAATATTTTGTCTAATTTTTCAGCTTGTTCTATAGTTCTTGGAAATCCATCTAATATAGCACCATTTTTTGCATCTTCCCATGTTAATCTATCTTCTACCATAGGTACTGTAATCTCGTCTGGAACTAAATTTCCTTTTGATATATATTTATCAGCTTCTACCCCTAATGGTGTTTTTTCACTTATATTTTTTCTGAATATATCTCCTGTTGATATTTGTGGCAATCCTATTTGCTCACTTATTAATCCAGCAACAGTTCCTTTTCCTGTTCCTTGAGCTCCTAACATAATAATATTCATTATTTTTTCTTCCTTTCTTCTTCAAAAAAATATTTGCCCCTAACTTTTTAGAGGCTTTCTTTCGTAATTTTGCAATTCTATTTTAGCCTATTTTCCTTAGTTTGTCAATTATTTTCAAAAAAAATACACTTATCTTTTGATAAGCGCATTTTTTATATATTTTATTCTAAAAATCCTTTATAATGTCTCATTACTAATTGAGATTCTAATTGTTGTACTGTTTCTAGAGCAACACCTACAACGATTAATATTGAAGTTCCACCAAATGAAACATTCAAACTTGTGAATCTTAATAACATTGGTACTATAGCGATTACTGCTAAAAATACTCCACCAAATACAGTTAATTTTGTTATTATAGATGATAAGTATTCTGTTGTTGGTTTTCCAGCTCTAATTCCTGGGATAAATCCACCATTTTTCTTTATATTATTTGATACTTCTGCAGGATTAAATGTTGCATAAGTATAGAAAAATGTGAATGCAACGATTAATAATAAGTATACAATCGCATTTGCTAATGAATATCCCCATCCTACACTTGAAGATGATGTTGCTATAGAAAATTTATATACTCCTGACCAAAATCCTGATAGGTTTTGTACATCAGCAAACATAGATATTACCATTGCAGGGAATGTCATGAATGATGATGCAAATATTACTGGCATTACTCCAGCCATAGCAAGTTTTAATGGAATAAATGTGCTTTGTGCTCCAACCATTTTTCTTCCTACAACTTTTTTAGAATATTGTACTGGAACTCTTCTTTCAGCTTGTTGTACAAATACAACTCCTGCTACTAAAATTATTGCTCCAATTATAATTCCTATTGATGTAATTAACCCAACTGTACTAAATCCTGATGATGTCACAATTAGATTCCACATAGTTGTTACTGCTCTTGGCAATCCTGATATAATTCCTATGAATATTATCATTGATATACCATTTCCAATTCCTTTACTTGTGATTTGTTCTCCAAGCCACATTAGTAAAGATGTTCCTGCTACTAATGAAGAAACTACTAATATTCCTGTTAGCCATCCTTCATTAATGAATATTCCTGCTTTTCTGTATGATAAATAAATTCCTATTGCTTCTACTAGGGCTAAGATTATTGTTATAATCTTAGTCCATCTATTCATTACTTTTCTTCCTTCTTCTCCACCTTCTTTAGAGATTCTCTCTAATGATGGAATAATCATTGTTAGTAATTGAACAACAATTGATGCTGTTATATAAGGACTTACTGACATTGCAAATACTGAAAATCTTGAGAATGCTCCTCCTGAGATTATATCTATAAATCCTGCAATGCCATTACTTGAACTCATAGATTTATTTAATGTTATCATGTTTACACCAGGAACTGTTATATAACATCCTAATCTAAATAACACGATAAGTATTAATGTATATAATAATCTTTTTCTTACATCTGGTGTTTTTAAAGCGTTTTTTATCGTTTTAAACAACTAAATCACCTCTGCCTTTCCGCCTAGGGCTTCGATTTTTTCCTTAGCAGTTGCAGTAAATTTTGTAGCTTTAACATTTACTTTTTTCTCTAAAGTTCCTGTTGCTAATACTACTATTCCGTCATTTATTTTTCCGATTATTCCTTCTTCTACTAAGCTTTCTGCTGTTACATCTGTTGCTTTTGATTTGTTTAGCATTGTTAATGTTACTTCTGTATAGTTCTTAGAGTTTCTATTTGTGAATCCTCTTTTTGGTAATCTTCTATATAATGGTGTTTGACCTCCTTCGAAGCCTCTTCTTACTCCACCACCACTTCTTGCTTTTTGTCCTTTATGTCCTCTTCCTGCTGTTTTTCCATTTCCAGAACCTATACCACGTCCAAGTCTTTTTCTGCTTTTCTTTTCTACAGATGGTTTTAATTCTCCTAATTTCATTTTTGCACCTCCTTATTTTTAATTAACCTTTAGTTTACATTATATCTTCAACTTTTTTGTTTCTCTTTTTAGCTACTTGTTCAATTGTTTGCATACTTTTTAAACCTTCAATAGTTGCATATACAACGTTTCTTGGATTATTTGTTCCAATAACTTTTGTACGTACATCTTTGTATCCTGCTAATTCTAATACTGGTCTTACACTTCCTCCAGTGATAAGTCCTGTACCAACAGCAGCTGGTTTTAGCATAACTTTTGCACTACCGAATTTTCCAACAAATTCATGAGGTACTGTTGTTCCAACAATTGGAACTTCTACTAAATTCTTTTTAGCTTCTTGAATAGCTTTTTTGATTGCATCTGGTACTTCTGCAGCTTTACCATTTCCAATTCCTACATGTCCTGCTCCGTCTCCTACAACTACAACAGCACTGAATCTAAATGTTCTACCACCTTTTACAACTTTTGCAACTCTATTAATAGCTACTACTTTTTCTTTTAATTCTGGTGTTTTATTTTCTTCCATTAGAATTCTAAGCCTCCTTCTCTTGCAGCTTCAGCTAGTTCTTTTACAACACCGTGATATACGTATCCACTACGATCAAACACTACTGTTGTTATTTTCTTTGCTGCTGCTCTTTTTGCGATTAAAGCTCCAACTTCTTTAGCTGCTGCTATATTAGATTTTTTTGTTTTTATTTCTTTATCTAATGTTGAAGCAGATACTAATGTATTTCC
>CAKPHD010000057.1 GCA_934155625.1 uncultured Clostridia bacterium | reverse complement strand
CAACTACTCTCCATCTCTTATCTTTAGAAAGTGGTCTTGTTTCCATTACTTTTACTTTATCTCCTATTTCACATTTATTTTCTTCATCATGTGCTTTTAGTTTGTATGTTCTTTTTACTGTTTTTCCATACATCTTATGGCTTACACTTGTTTCTACTGAAACAACTACTGTTTTATCCATTTTGTCAGATGTAACAGTTCCTACCATAACTTTACGAAGATTTCTTTCTTCCATAGGTTTTATACCTCCTTCTTATTGGACAAGGGACACATCTTCTTCATAGGTATTCCTTTTGGGACAAGATATGTCCCTTACCCGTATGAATTAATGATTACCTTCTCTTAAATTTGTGTCTAATTTTATAATTAAGCCTTTGCTTCTGCTATTTTTCTTTCTGTTAATACAGTATTTATTTTAGCTATATCTTTTTTAACCTCTTTGATTTTCATTGGGTTATCTAATCCGTTAGTAGCTAAACTAAATTTTAATTTAAATAATTCTGTTTTTAGTTCACCTAATTCTTTTTCTAATTCTGGTGAAGACATTTCTCTAATCTTATTTATCTTCATCACTATCACCCACCTTGCTTACATTTTCTTTTGCTACGAATTTACATTTGATTGGTAATTTGTTCATAGCTAATCTCAAGGCTTCTCTAGCTGTTGCTTCTGGTACTCCTGCTATTTCAAACATAACTCTACCTGGTTTTACAGCTGCTACCCAATATTCAACATTACCTTTACCTTTACCACCACGAGTTCCGGCTGGTTTTTGTGTTATTGGTTTGTCTGGAAATATTTTAATCCAAACTTTTCCACCTCTTTTTGTGTAACGTGTTGCTGCAATACGTGCTGCTTCTATTTGGTTTCCTCTAATTAAACCAGCTTCTACAGCTTGTATTCCATATTCTCCATCTGTTACTTTATTTCCTCTTGTTGCTTTTCCTCTATTTCTACCTTTTTGCATTTTTCTATATTTTGTTTTTTTAGGCATTAATGGCATTATCTGTCTCCTCCTTCCACTTTTTTAGCTGGAAGAACTTCTCCTTTATATATCCAAACTTTAACACCGATTTTTCCATATGTTGTATCTGCTTCTGCAAATCCATAATCAATATCAGCTCTTAAAGTTTGTAGTGGAATTGTTCCTTCTTTGTAGAATTCTGTTCTAGCCATATCGGCTCCACCTAATCTTCCAGATACTGCAGTCTTTATTCCTAAAGCTCCTGCTTTCATAGATTTTTGCATACATTGTTTCATTGCTCTTCTGAATGAAATTCTTCTTTCTAGTTGTCCTGCAATATTTTCTGCAACTAATTGTGCATCTGTATCTACTGATTTTACTTCAACTATGTTTATGTTTATATCTTTTCCTATTAATTTTGTTAATTCAGCTTTTAAGCTTTCTGCTCCTGCTCCACCTTTTCCGATTATTATTCCTGGTTTAGCTGCATGAACATTAACTTTAATCATTTTTGCTGTTCTTTCGATTTCGATATCAGAAATTCCAGCTGCGTATAATTTTTTCTTTAAAAATTTACGGATTTTTTGGTCTTCTACTAAATAATCTGCAAAGTCTTTAGAATCTGCATACCATTTAGCTTTCCAGTCTTTTATAATTCCAACTCTTACACCTGTTGGATGTACTTTCTGTCCCATCTAACTTATTCCTCCTTTACTGTTTGACAAGGGACACATCTTTTTTCACTGGTCTTACTTTGGGGACAAGATATGTCCCTTACCCATGTGAATATGTGATTCCCATTTTTATTGTTTTTCTCTCAAAACAATAGTAATATGACTTGTTCTTTTTCTAATTCTAACTGCTGAACCTTTTGCTGCAGGTCTTATTCTCTTTAATGTTGGACCTTGATTTGCATATATTTCAGCAACATATAAATTTTCATGTTTCATATCATGATTGTTTTCAGCGTTTGCAATTGCTGATTTTAATAATTTTTCTATAATAACTGATGATGCTTTTGGTGTGAATTTTACGATTGCTAAAGCTTCATCAACGTCTTTTCCTCTTATTAAGTCTGCAACTATTTTTACTTTTCTTGCAGATATTCTAGCATATCTTAATGTTGCTTTTGCTTCCATTATTGCTGTTTCTTCCACTACAATTCCCTCCTTAAATCAATTTTTTATTTCTTTGTAGTTTTTTCTCCTGCATGACCTTTAAATGTTCTTGTAGGAGCAAATTCACCTAATTTATGACCTATCATTTCTTCTGTAATATATACTGGCACATGTTTTCTACCGTCATGAACAGCAATTGTGTGTCCAATCATTTGTGGATATATTGTTGAAGCTCTTGACCATGTCTTGATTACTTCTTTGTTTCCACTTTCATTCATAGCTTCTACTCTTTTTAATAATTCTGGTGCTATGAAAGGTTTTTTCTTACTTGATCTTGACATATGATTTTCCTCCTATTCTACTTTCTTCTCTTTACTATAAATTTATTTGTTTTCTTTTTAGCATCTCTTGTCTTATATCCTAATGCTGGTTTACCCCAAGGTGTCATTGGTCCTGCGTGTCCTATTGGTGCTCTACCTTCACCACCACCATGAGGGTGATCTACTGGGTTCATTACAGAACCTCTAACTGTAGGTCTAATTCCTAAGTGTCTTGTTTTACCTGCTTTACCTAATTTTACATTTTCATGGTCTGAATTTCCAACTACACCTATTGTAGCTCTACATCTAGCTAAGATTAATCTCATTTCTCCTGATGGTAATCTTACATGTGCATATTTTCCTTCTTTAGCCATTAATTGTGCACTTTGTCCAGCAACTCTTACTAATTTTCCACCTTGACCTGGATTTAATTCTATGTTATGAATTAATGTTCCTACTGGTATGTTTGATATTGGCAAACAGTTACCTGGTTTTATATCTGCATTTGCTCCAGATATTACTTTATCTCCATCTGTTAATCCTTGTGGTGCTATAATGTAGTTTAATGTTCCATCTTCATATTTGATTAATGCTATGTTTGCACTTCTGTTTGGATCGTATTCGATACCAATAACTGTTGCTTCCATATCATCTTTATTTCTTTTGAAATCTATAATTCTGTATTTTTGTCTATTTCCTCCACCTTGATGTCTTACTGTTATTCTACCATATGAGTTTCTTCCTGCATTTTTCTTTTTATTTGCTAATAAAGATTTTTCTGGTGTCTTTTTAGTAATTTCTGCATAATCAGAAACTGTCATATTTCTTCTTGATGGTGTATATGCTTTAAATCTTTTTATTCCCATTGTTCTTTCCTTTCTCGTTCACATTAAATTCCAAATCTTACTGTGTTAGATTTCACTTCAAAAATCCTCAACGTACTACATGTACGTTTCCGGTTTTCTCGTTCATCTGCCTTGTAATATTTGTTTTTAATGCAAACTCTTCTCTATATTTCGTGGATTTTTTCCTGTTCCACTTACAGATATTCTTTATTCTCCGGGTTCTTTCCCGATATTTTTGAACAAACTTAGTTCGAAAAAGAATAGTTATATTGCTAGGCGAAATTTATTCAAAAGGCAAGGGCGCATACGTGGTGTATGTAACCGCGTTTTGAATGAATTTCAACGAAGCAAGATGGCTATTATTTTTTGAACTATCTATGCTCCCATGAATTCATCAATAGAATCCTTATACTTCTTAGAAACTTTAACTGCTTTTCCACCTTTTCCAAGATATGTTTTGTCAGATGGATCTGTATCTATTGTAACAATAGCTTTTTTCCAATCTGGAGTTTTTCCTTCTACATATCTAACTCTTTTTGTTTTTCCTTTTACTATCATTGTATTAACATTTAATACTTTAACTTCAAATAGTTTTTCTACAGCTTTTGCTATATCAACTTTTGTTGCTTTTTTATTAACTTCGAAAGTGTATTTTCCTGCTTGCATTTCATCATTACTTTTTTCAGTTATTACTGGTCTTATTATTACTTCTTCTGGTAACATTAAGCATACACCTCCTCTAATTTTTTAACTGTATCTAGTGGTAAAACTAATTTACTGCAATTTAATAAATCAAATACGTTGATCATATTTAATTGAATAGCTTTAACACCTTCTATGTTTCTGCTTGATAGGTAAACATTTTCATTTTTATCAGCTAAGATAATTAATGTTTTTCCTTCTAATTTTAAATCTGTTAAAGCTTTTGCCATAACTTTTGTTTTTGGCTCTTTAACTTCTAATTTATCAACAACTGTTAATTCATTATCTAATACTTTTGCACTTAATAATGATCTAATTGCAAGTTGTCTTTCTTTTTTATTTACTCTGTATTTATATGAACGTGGTTTTGGACCTAATGCGATACCACCTTTAATCCATTGTGGAGCACGTATACTACCTTGTCTTGCTCTACCTGTTCCTTTTTGTCTCCATGGTTTTCTACCACCACCACGAACTTCTGCTCTTGTTTTTGTACTTTGTGTACCTTGTCTTTGATTAGCTAAGTAGTTTACTAATACACTATGTACAACTGTTTCGTTTGGTTCGATTCCAAATACTGCTGCACTTAATTCTACATCGCTAACTTTTTTACCTTGCATGTTATATACATCTACTTTTGGCATTTCGTAATTCCTCCTTTTCTATAACCTTATATAGCTTTTACAGCTGATTTTATTTTTAAGATAGCTCCTTTTGGTCCTGGAACACTACCTTTTACTAATATTACGTTTTTATCTAAATCTACTTTTACAACATCTAAGTTTTGGATTGTAACTGTAACTCTTCCCATATGTCCTGGAAGTTTTTTACCTTTAAATACTCTTCCTGGTGTTGATGTTGATCCCATTGAACCTGGTCTTCTGTGATACATTGATCCATGTCCCATTGGTCCTCTATGTTGACCATGTCTTTTAATTACACCTTGGAATCCTTTTCCTTTTGATGTTCCTTGTACATCTATTTTATCACCTTCAGCAAATACATCTGCTTTTAATTCGTCTCCAGCTTTGATTCCTTCTATTGAATCTAATCTGAATTCTCTTAAATGTTTTTTTGCTGTAACATTTGCTTTTGCAAAATGTCCTTTTTCTGGTTTGTTTAATTTGTTTTCTTTAACTTCTCCAAATCCTAATTGTACTGCTTCATATCCATCATTTTCTAATGTTTTTACTTGAGCAATTACACATGGACCTGCTTCTAATACTGTTACTGGAATAACTGTTCCGTTTTCATCAAATATTTGAGTCATTCCTAATTTTTTTCCTATTAATGCTTTCTTCATTTTTCTTTCTCCTCCTATTGGCTGATCTGCTAATTCTAAACTGCGTCTCGCGTTGTTAAGCTTCGTCGTCAT
>CAKPHD010000056.1 GCA_934155625.1 uncultured Clostridia bacterium | reverse complement strand
CAAGTGATACATTTAGTAAACAAGGAATATATGATTTGGCCGGAAATGTAGGGGAGTGGACATTAGAATATACTTCTAATTCAAGACGTCCTTGTGCTTATCGAGGTGGCTATTACGACGACTATGGTGGCAGCAGTCCAGCAGTAAACCGTGGCAGCTTCGTTACGACCATTTACTACGATAACATCGGTTTCAGGGGGGCACTTTATTAAGGTAGACCTGTGTCCTGTGTAGCGAAAAACTAGAATGAGCTCAAACAAAGAATTAAATATAAAAATTAGAACGAGAGGAAGACGGGTCGCACATGATGCGAAGCAACAAGTGTGAGTCGTCTCCTCACCGGAGGTTTATAATACAATGTGCTTTATATTTCACACACTGTATTATACACCTTCAATAAATTTAGCAAATATTCAAAATAACAGACTTTGAGAAAAAGCATAGTCTGTTATTTTTGATTTTAAAACAAGAACAAAAGACTTTTGACAACTTTTGTCAAAAAACACTTGAATAAGAAAAAGAGAAATGATAAAATACAAGAGTAACAAAAGAACATAAGGTAAAATTACACCAAAAGTTTAATTTTATACTTAGAGAGGATTGAAGGAAAAATGGGAAATATAGTATTATTAGATGATTTAACAATAAACAAAATAGCAGCAGGAGAAGTAATAGAAAGACCAGCATCAGTAATAAAAGAAATGATAGAAAACTCAATAGATGCAGGAGCAACAAATATAACAGTAGAAATAGAAAAAGGTGGAATATCATATATAAAAGTAACAGACAATGGAAAAGGAATATCAGCAGACGACTTAGACTTAGCATTTGAAAGACATGCAACAAGCAAAATAAGATCAGCAGACGATTTAAGTACTGTTACATCAATGGGGTTCAGAGGAGAAGCATTGGCTAGTATTGCGGCAATTGCAAGAGTAGAGCTAGTATCAAAAACAGCAGAACAACAAAATGGATATAAAGTAGTTGTAGAAGGTGGAAACATACTAGACAAATCAGAAACAGGATGTCCAACTGGAACATCAATAACAGTAACAAATCTATTCTATAATACACCAGTAAGATATAAATTCCTAAAAAAAGATTTTACAGAAGCTGGCTATATAGAAGATGCAATAACTAGAGTAGCACTAGTACATCCAGAAGTAGCACTAAAACTAATAAGTTCAGGAAGAACTGTAATACAAACAAACGGAAATGGAGACCTAAAAACAGTAATATACAGCATATATGGTAAAGATGTAGCATCAGGAATAATAGAAACAGAATACACATATGAAGATATGCGTATAAGTGGAGTAGTTGGAAAACCAGAAATAGCACGTTCAAATAGAGCATATCAAATGTTCTTTGTAAACAAAAGATTTATAAAAGACAAATCGTTATCAGCAGCAGCTGAAAGAGCTTATAAAGGAATGTTGCCATTAGGAAAATTCTGCTTTTTAGTATTAAATATAGAAATGAATCCAAGTAAAGTAGATGTAAATGTACATCCAGCGAAATTAGAAGTAAGATTTGAAGAGGAAAACTTAGTATTTAAAGCAGTTTATCATGCAATAAAAGATTCATTATTAAAAGCAGAATTAGTTGCAAATACAGAAATATCAAAACCAGCACCAATAGTTCCAGTGCAACCAGTAACACCGTCAATAATGCAACCAGTAGAAAAGCCAGTAATAGCACAACCTGTAAAAGGAGAAACAATAGTAGAGCAAATATTTAATGCAAGAAAAATTGCAGAACAAAAAGAAAACGAACCAATAGTCCAAAATCCTATAGAAAATATTGAAACAAATACTTTAGAAAAGACAGAAGTTGAAAAAAGTCAAGAAGTATTAAGAAAATTACAAGAAATGAAAGAAAAACTAATTCAGGAAACAAAAGGAACTATAGAAGAACCAAAACAGATTGAAGAAATATCAGAAACTGTAGAACCAGAGTCAGTAGAACAAATTCAACAAATACAACCAATACATCCAGAAGAACTTGAGCCAGAATTAGTTGAACAAGTACAACCAACAGAAGAGAAAGAACCTGAACAAATAGAACAAGTAGAGCAAATAGAAACAGTAGAAGAGCCAGAAACAGAATATAAACTAGAAGAACAACAAGAACAACCTGAGCAATCTGAACAACCAGAGCAAGAGCAACCACAAAAAACAGAAAGTGGATATACCAAAGAATTTGAAGAAATGTATTTAAAACTATTTGGAACAAAACCAGTGCAAAAACAAGAAAACAACGAAGAAAAAGAAGAAAATCAAATAGACGATATAGCAACATTAGGGAACACATCAGTATTTGACAATATAGAAGAATATCAAAAACCAAATTACAAGTTTATAGGAATAGTATTTAATACATATATAATAATAGAAATAGACAAAGAAATGTATATAATAGACCAACATGCAGCACATGAAAGAATATTATACGAAAAAATAAAAGCAAATTATTATAATGATGAAACCAAAGACTCACAACTAATGTTATTACCAGACATAATAACACTATCGCACAAAGAAATGGAAATAGCAAAAGACAACATGCAAATGTTTAGAAAAGCAGGATTTTTAATAGAAGAATTTGGAGAAAACACAATAAAATTAACAGGTGTACCTGAAATGTGTTTAGATTTAGAAACAAAAGAAATGTTTATAGAAACATTAGACGAAATAGACTCAATATCAAGAACAGCAAAACAAGAAATTGAAGAAAAATTCATATCAACAATAGCTTGCAAAGTAGCAGAAAAAGCTAATATAGCATTAACAAAAGAAGAGGTGGACAGCTTAATGAATGAATTATTAGCATTACCAAATCCATTTTCATGTCCACATGGAAGACCAACTGCAATAAAAATGTCAAAATATGATATTGAAAGAAAATTTGCAAGAAAATAAAAACATAAAAGGAGAGCAAGATGGACAAGCCAAAAGTAATAGTAATTTGTGGACCAACAGCATCTGGAAAAACCGCATTATCAATAGAATTAGCAAAAAAAATAAATGGCGAAATAGTTTCTAGTGATTCAATGCAAATATATAAATATATGGATATAGGAACAGCAAAACCAACACAAGAAGAAATGCAAGGAATACAACATTATTTATTGGATTTTGTTGAGCCTAATCAAAGATATAGTGTAGCAGAATTTAAAAAAGATGCAGAAAATGCAATAGAGCAAATTTTAGCAAAAGGAAAAGTTCCAATTATTGTTGGTGGAACAGGCTTGTATGTAGACAGCTTAATATATGGAATAGAATATCAAGATATAAAACTTGACGAAAATTATAGAGCAGAACTAGAAAAAAAAGTAGAAAAAGAAGGATTAGAAACATTATATATAGAAGCCCAAAAAATTGATCCGCAAGCAGTTGAAAAAATAAGCGAAAATGATAAAAAAAGAATATTAAGAATACTAGAAATTTATCATGCAACAGGAAAAAATAAAACAGAGCAAGAAATAGAATCAAGAAAAAATGGAGTAAAATATGATTATAAAGTTTTTGCAATAAACATGGATAGAGAAAAACTTTATGAACGAATAAACAAAAGAGTAGACATTATGATAGAACAAGGACTAATAGAGGAAGTTAAAAACTTATTAAAAAAATATAATGAATTTCCAACAGCAATGCAAGGACTTGGATATAAAGAAGTTGTGGAATATTTAGAAAATAAAATTTCAAAAGAAGAAATGATAGAAAAAATAAAAAGAGAAACTAGAAGATATGCCAAAAGGCAACTTACGTGGTTTAGAAAAAACAAACAAACAATATGGATAGGACCACATGATTTACAAAAGATTCTAAATGAAATCTAATTTCATTTAAGAAAGGAGCGAAAGATTTGGGAAAAGGCAAAATTATAGTTGCAATTTTGTCTGCAATTGTAATAATAGCATATATAATAAGTGCAGTATATCTACTTATAGCCCATCCAACAGATACATATGTTATTAGTCAAGGAACAATAACACAAGAAGACGAAAATGTTGGATACATAATAAGAGACGAAAAAGTAGAAAAAAACGAAAACTATAAAAATGGTATTTATGCAATTGCAACAGAAGGACAAAGAGTTGCGATTAATGAACCAATATTTAGATATTATAGTGACACAGAAAAACAAATAACAACACAAATAAATGAAATAAACTATAAAATACAAGACATATTGGAAAAAGATAAAAAAGTTACATCTGCTGACATAAAAGCAATAGAAAATCAAATAGAAGCAAAAATAGAGAAAATCAATACATTAAATAATTACCAAGAAATAATTGAATATAAAAAGAATATTGACACATTAATAAGTAAAAAGATTAGTTTTATAGGAGATGTAACTGAAAATAAAGAAATAAAAAGTTTAATAAAAGAAAGAAATACATTAGAGAATAAATTTAAAAATAACACAGAATACCAAAGAGCTCCCAAAAGTGGAATTGTATCATATAGAATTGATGGATTAGAAGATGAACTTTCGCCTGAAAAATTCAATGTATTAAATGAACAATATTTGGAAAAATTAGAATTAAAAACAGGACAAATAATATCAGCAAGCAATGATGGTGGAAAGGTTATTGATAATTTTAAATGTTATATAGCAATAACCTTAAACTCTAAAGAGGCAATGGAAGCAAAGGTAAATGATAAAGTAAAATTAAGAATTTCTAATGAAGATGAAGAAGATGCAAAAATAATCCAAATAAATGAAGAAAGTGGAAAAAGAACAATAATATTTCAAGTAGATAGAATGACAGAAGATTTAATTAATCATAGAAAAATTTCAATAGATGTAATTTGGTGGGATGTAACAGGACTTAAAGTGCCAAACCAAGCACTGACTGAAGAAAATGGATTATATTATGTTACAAGAAACAAAGCAGGAGTTCAAGCAAAAATATTAGTAAAAGTAAAAAAACAAACAGATAAATATTCTATAATAGAATCATATAAAAGTGAAGAATTGCAAGAGTTAGGACTTAGTTCACAAGAAATAAAAAATTATAAAAAAATTAATAACTATGATGAAGTTATGTTAGAAAAGTAATGTTACAATTATATTACAAAAATATTAAATTTTTATTACATTTTTAAAAAGTATTGACAAAATAAAAAAAAAGATAGATACTTAATTGGAAAATTAGAATACGAAAGTGTAAAATATTAGGAGGTTAAAAAATGGCAGGAGCTATAATGGACAAAGTATGGGGACTATTCGGAGGAGTAGACCAAGGAGAGACAGAAGAATACGATGATGATGATGTTTACGAATATGATGATAAAGCATCAAATTATGATAATGAAGAAGATAAAGGATTTTTTGGAAAGAGAGGAAAAATAGTACCAATAAACGGACAAAATCAATCTGTAAAAATGGTAATTTCTCAACCAACTACATTTGAACAATCAGAAGAAATTTGTAGTTTATTAAAAGAAAAAAAATCAGTAATAGTGAATTTAGA
>CAKPHD010000055.1 GCA_934155625.1 uncultured Clostridia bacterium | reverse complement strand
AGACGTTGGGATGAAAACGATAAACGTTGGGAAGAGAACAAGAGACGTTGGGATGAAAACGATAAACGTTGGGAAGAGAACAAGAAACTTTGGAAAGAAAATAACGAAAAATGGAAAGAAAACAAGAAAATGTGGATCCAAAATGAAATCAATAGAGAAAATGAACATCAAGAAATTATGGATACATTTATAAGATATGACATTTCAGTATCCAAAAAATTAGGAGATCCTAATGCTGATAAAATGAAGAAATTTCTAAAATGTAATTAAAAAATAAAAGTACACCTAAAATATAAATAATATTTAATTCTTATTATGTTACAAATCATA
The DNA here is from genome assembly GCA_934155625.1 of uncultured Clostridia bacterium. Classification (GTDB taxonomy): domain Bacteria; phylum Bacillota; class Clostridia; order TANB77; family CAG-508; genus CAG-269. The sequence goes on along the minus strand of CAKPHD010000055.1, from coordinate 5,607 downwards.
CTTTATAAGATATATATTTAGAAATTAATCATATATTGTTTTTTATACCTTGGTGTCGCAATCTTCATATAAAAATATTGGTATGTAGATTGCTCCATATCGCACTCGCATAAGCTCGTTTAATCGCTTACGCGGTATTTCAAAACAATATATGATTAATTTTCTATAATATGTTTTATATAGATGTGAATTGTAAATTTTATTAGAGAATTAGATATTATTTTTTTACATAAAACTTGAAAAAAAGATAAAAAAATAGTACAATATAAGAGTGAAAAAATGAGAAATAGAAAGGAAATGCGATAAAAGTGAAATTAACAGAATTTAATTATGAACTACCAGAAAGATTAATAGCGCAAGTACCGATAGAAAAAAGAGACGAATCAAGATTAATGATATTAGATAGAGAAAAACAAACAATAGAACACAAAGTATTTAAAGACATAATAGATTATTTAGAGCCAGGAGACTGTTTGGTAAGAAATAATACAAAAGTATTACCAGCTAGACTTTATGGAAGAAAAGAGACAGGAGCACATGTAGAATTTTTATTATTAAATAGAATAGAAGGAGACATATGGGAATGTATTGTAAGACCAGGAAATAAACTACATGTTGGAGCAAAAGTAATATTTGGAAATGGATTGCTAGAAGCAGAAGTATTAGACACAATGCCAGGAGGAACAAGAAAAGTAGAATTTAAATATCAAGGAATATTTAATGAAATACTAGATAAAATTGGTTTAATGCCATTACCACCATATATACACGAGGCATTAAAAGAAAATGATAGATATCAAACAGTATATGCAAAATATGAAGGTTCAGCAGCTGCGCCAACAGCAGGATTACATTTTACTGATGAATTATTAAAGAAGATAGAAGAAAAAGGTGTAAAAATAGCAAATGTAACACTACATGTTGGAATAGGAACATTTAGACCAGTAAAAGAGGAAAATATAGAAGAACATGATATGCATTCAGAACACTTTTATATAAAACAAGAAGATGTTGACAAAATAAATGAAACAAAAAAACAAGGAAAACGAGTAATTGCAGTAGGAACAACATCTTGCAGAGTTTTAGAAACAATTGCAGATGAAAATACAGGACTAGTACAAGCAACAGAAGGAGATACAAAAATATTTATATATCCAGGATATAAATTTAAATGTCTAGATGGATTAATAACTAATTTCCATTTGCCAGAGTCTACATTATTGATGTTGGTATCTGCATTAGCAGGAAGAGAATATATATTAAAGGCTTATAATGAAGCGGTAAAAGAAGAGTATAAATTTTTCAGTTTTGGAGATGCAATGTTTATAAAATAGAATAATAGAGAGGAATAAAATATGAAACCAGCAGTAACATACGAATTATTACATGAATGTAAGCAAACAGGAGCGAGAAGAGGGGTTATACATACACCACATGGAGATATTCAAACTCCTATATTTATGCCAGTAGGAACACAAGCAACAGTAAAATCAATGACACCAGAAGAGTTAAAAGAAGAAGTAAAAGCACAAATAATATTATCAAATACATATCATTTATATTTAAGACCAGGACATGACATTGTAAAAGAAGCGGGCGGGCTTCATAAATTTATGAATTGGGATAGACCAATATTAACAGATAGTGGAGGATTCCAAGTATTTAGTTTAGGAGATCTGAGAAAAATTACTGAAGAAGGAGTTGAATTTAAATCTCATTTAGATGGAAGTAAGCATATGTTTACACCTGAAAAAGTAATGGAAATTGAAAATGCATTAGGAGCAGATATAATGATGGCATTTGATGAATGTTGCCCATATCCATCAACATATGAATATACAAAAAATTCAATGGAAAGAACAACAAGATGGGCTAAAAGATGTTTAGAGGCACATTCTAGACCAGATGATCAAGCATTATTTGGAATAATACAAGGAGGATTTTTCAAAGATTTAAGAGAAAAATCAGCAAAAGATTTAATAGAACTAGACTTGCCAGGATATGCAATTGGTGGAATAAGTGTAGGAGAGCCAAAAGAAGAATTTTTAGATATATTAAGATATACAACACCACTTATGCCAAAAGATAAACCAAGATATTTGATGGGAGTAGGAACACCAGATTATTTAATAGAAGCGGCAATGGCAGGAATAGACATGTGTGATTGTGTATTACCAACAAGAATAGCAAGAAATGGAACAGCAATGACATCACATGGAAAAGTAGTAGTAAGAAATGCTACATATGAAAGAGATTGGGGACCATTAGATCCAGAATGCGATTGTTATACATGTAAAACATATACAAGAGCATATATAAGACATTTAATAAAAGCAAATGAAATATTAGGAGTAAGATTGCTTTCAATTCATAATTTAAGATTCTTGACTAAATTAATGGAAAGAGTTAGAATGGAAATAGAAAATGATAATTTAGGAACATTTAAGGAAGAATTTTATAAAAAATACGGTTATGAAAAATAGGAGGATAATTCATGGAATTATATGAAGAAGTTGAAAACAAGAAAAAATCAAAATTACCTATGATTATAGGAATTTGTTTAACTATATTAATAGTTATCATAATAGCAATAATTGGAACAATAATATATTTAGAAGGGGTTATATTAAAAGTTTCTATAGATGGTCAAAGCAATAGTAATATAGAAAAATTATTATATTTTCCAGAAGATGATGCTGGTAAAGTATATATTCCGATAAGGGCAATTGCTAAATATCTTAATTACGAAGACTATAGAGGAGATTATAATGTAAAATCTGAAGATTCATCAAAATGTTATGTAAAAAATGATAACGAAATAGCAATGTTCACAAAAGATTCAGATCGCTTGGTAGAAACAAGAGGAGATGCGGATTACGAATATCTAACATTAGATGAAAAAGTTTTTGAAAAAGATGGGGAATTATATACTACACCAACTGGAATAGAAAAAGCCTTTAATGTACTATTCCAATATGATTCGGGAAAGAAAAAAATAACTATATATACAATGGACTACTTAAATCAATATTATGCATCAAAACTAAAAATAGATGGTCAAACAACAGAACTATCAAAAGAATATGCTGATGGTAAGGCAATATTTGAAGATATGATGATAGTAATAAAAAATAAACAATATGGAGTTCTAAATGTAGAAACAGGAGAGGCAGTTCTAGAGAACAAATATGAAGAAATAAAATATTTACCAGCTACATCAGACTTTTTAGTAAAAAGTAATGGAAAATATGGAGTTATAGGAAAAGATGCTACTGTTAAAGTAAGAGGAACATATGACGAAATAAAAATAATGGATAACCAAAATGGATTATATTTAGTAAAACAAAACAATTTATATGGTGTTGTAAATACAAAAGGTGAAGTAATAATGCAACCAGAATATAGACAAATTGGTGTCGATATGTCAAAATACTCTAATAGTGGAATAGAAAATCAATATGTATTATTAAATGAAGTAATACCAGTAGAAAATAGTGAAAATATGTGGGGAATATTTAGTGTTAGTGGAGAAAAAATAAGAGATTTTGAATTTTCAGGAATAGGATGCAGTGTAAGTAGTAGTAGCCAATCAAGTGGTTCATATCCTGCAATAGTAATTCCAGGTTATAAAATAATAATAGTTGAAAAAGATAAACATTATAATTTGATGACAACAAGTGGAGAAGAATTAGTACCTACATATGTTTTAGAAAATATATATATGAAAACAAATTCAGGCACAGGAGAAAATACATATTATATGGCTTATAACAATAATGAAAAAGTAATGAGTGTAGAAGAATGGTTAGAAAGTACAGGAAGATAAAATATATAAAAAATGGAGGAATAAAAAATGGCTACAAGAGATAAAAATACATGGATAGTAATATTATTTATATTTGCAGGATTAGTAATAGGAGGATTGTTAGGACAAGTTGCAGCACAAGTTGACTGGCTTAATTGGTTATCATATGGGCAAACATTTGGAATTCAAAATCCATTTGTTCTAAATATGAATGTATTAACATTAACATTTGCATTTTCAATTCAAATAAACATTGCAAGTATAATAGGATTAGCAATAGCAATATTTTTATATAAAAAATTATATTAATAAAAAATAGGAGATAATATATGGAAATAAAAGGGGAACAAATTGTAAAAAAAGGCAAAAAGATGCCACAATGGATATGGATTGGATATTTAGTATGCATAATAGTTATAATAGTAGCAGCATTTTTGATAAATGATAAAGAAACAAATCGATTGCCAGAAGCAATAGATTTTACTACAGAAGGTGCACTTGGAATGAAAGAGAACCAATATGCATATTTGGAGGTACAGGGATTAACAGATGAAGTCGCTGTATATGGAAATACTGATAATACATCAGACTCTAGTAATGATAGATATTGTATTGCATTTAATAATGGATATTGGTATGTAGTTGATTTAGATTTTGAAACAATGGATAAATTAAAAGCAATAAAGGAATATACATATTCAACTGATGAAAATGCAGTACAACCAGAATCAGTAAAGATATATGGGATGACAGAAAATATATCTGATGAATTAAAACAAATGCTAATAGATTATTATAATGATGGAGTAGAAGAAGAAAATCAAATTTCAATAGATGATTTTGAAAGATATTTTGGAAGTGTATTATTAAATGTGAGAAAATCTCCTGTTAATACAGATTTAGAGGATACTGCCATAATTTTAGCAATAATTGTATTAATTAGTTTGGGAATATATAATATTTGTGTTTTTATAATCAAAAATAAAATGAAAAAATATTTTAAACAAAATGATTATGAAAATATTATAGCAGAGCAATTGGATGATAATGTAGAAGAAAAACATTATAAAGACAAGGTAATAATAACGAAAGACTTTTTGGTAGATTTAAAAGGCTATGGAGGATTTTCAGCATTTAATTTTTCAGATGTTAAATGGGTACATATCCATAATGTAAGATATTATGGAGTTGTAACAACATCATCAAGTATAATAGTACATTTAAAAGATGGAAAAACAAATATAAATTGTGTGAGAATTAAAGGCGGTACAACAGATGAATTCTTAGAAATATTTAATAAGATATGTGATAAAGTACCAACAGATTGCTTAAAAGGTTATACTAAAGAAAATCAAGACGTATTTAAAGAATATAAGAAAGAAATAAAAAGAAACGGAATTTAATTCTCCGTTTCTTTTTTATATAGTAGAAACAGAGAGGAAGTGGGGGGGAAATAAAAACTCGAGAATAAATTTCTCGAGTTTTTGTAATATATAACCTTATCTCTTTGAGAATTGAGGTGCTTTTCTTGCTTTTTTAAGACCGTATTTTTTTCTTTCTTTCATACGAGGATCTCTTGTTAAGAATCCGTTTGTCTTTAAAGCTGGTCTGTATTCTGAGTTAGCTTCATTTAAAGCTCTAGCAATACCATGTCTGATAGCTCCGGCTTGACCAGAAACTCCACCACCTTTTACTGTACAAATTACATCATATTTAGCTAATGTGTTTGTAACTGTTAATGGTTGTCTAACAATAACTTTTAAAGTTTCTAAATCGAAAAATTCTTCGATATCTTTTCCGTT
>CAKPHD010000054.1 GCA_934155625.1 uncultured Clostridia bacterium | reverse complement strand
TATAGCAGGAGTAGACTTACCTAAAGAAAAAAGAGTAGAAATAGGACTTACATATATTTATGGTATTGGAGTATCTAGTTCAAATAAAATATTAGCAAAAGCTGGTATAAACCCAGACACTAGAGTAAAAGACTTAACTGATGATGAAGTAAATAGCATAAGAAAAGTTATTGACGAATCATACAAAGTTGAAGGTGACTTAAGAAGAGAAGTATCACTTAATATAAAAAGACTAACAGAAATTGGATGCTACAGAGGATTAAGACATAGAAGAGGTCTTCCAGTAAGAGGACAAAGAACAAAAACTAATGCTCGTACAAGAAAAGGTCCAAGAAAATTAGTAAGCAAATCAAAAAAATAAAAATATAAAGCGAAACATATAAAAGTTGATGGAAACATCAAACTCTAATTAAGGAGGGAAAATAAAGAAATGGCAAACAAAAATGGAGCTAAAAAACCAGTAGCTAGAAGAAACAGAAAAAACATCGACAAAGGAGAAGCACATATTCATTCTAGCTTTAACAATACAATAGTTACAATCACAGACACAAAGGGAAATACAATTTCATGGGGAAGTGCTGGAGGATTAGGATTCAAAGGTTCAAGAAAAAGCACACCATTTGCTGCTGGAGAAGTTGCTGAAACAGCAGCTAAAACAGCAATGGAACACGGATTAAAAACTGTAGAAGTATATGTTAAAGGACCAGGAGCTGGAAGAGAAGCTGCAATAAGAGCACTTCAATCAGCAGGACTTGAACTAAGCAGTATTAAAGACGTAACACCAATCCCACACAATGGTTGTAGACCACCAAAAAGAAGAAGAGTATAATAATAAATAAATAATGTAGTAACCCTGCGCGGGACATATCTTGTCCTAAGAGGAATGCAAGTGGGAAAGATGTGTCCCCGTTAGAGTAGAAAAACAAGATAGAGTAGAAATATAGAAAGAGGTGTAAATATAAAATGGCACGTTATACAGGCGAACAATGTCGTATTTGCCGTAGAGAAGGACAAAAATTGTTCTTAAAAGGTTCAAGATGTTATTCTGACAAATGCAGTATCTCTAGAAGAAATTATGCACCAGGTCAACACGGACAAAAAAGAGCAAAACTTTCTGAATACGGAACTCAATTAAGAGAAAAACAAAAAACAAAATCATATTATGGAGTTGGAGAAAAACAATTTAGAGGATATTTCGAAATGGCATCTAATAAAAAAGGAGTAACAGGTGAAAACTTATTACAAATATTAGAAAGCAGATTAGATAATGTAGTTTACAGATTAGGATTTGGTGTTTCAAGAACACAAGCTAGACAATTAGTAAACCACGGACAATTCGAAGTAAATGGAAAGAAAGTTAATATTCCATCATACTTAGTAAAAGCTGGAGATGTAATCACAGTTAGAGAAATAAAGAAAGATAACGCAACAATAAAAGCTAATGTAGAAGCAAATGCAGCAAGACCAGTTCCAGCATGGTTAGAATTAAATAATGAAACTTTAAGTGGTAAAGTAGTAAGATTAGCATCTAGAGAAGATGTTGATATTCCAGTTGAAGAACATTTAATAGTAGAGCTTTACTCTAAATAGTTTTTAAAATATTAGGAGGTAGAAATGATAGAATTTGAAAAGCCAAATATTGAATGTCTAGAGGTTGATAATGCAAATAATTATGCAAAATTTGTATGCGAACCATTAGAAAGAGGATATGGTGTAACAATAGGAAATTCATTAAGAAGAATATTACTTTCTTCATTAACAGGTTGTGCAATAACAAGTGTTAAAATAGAAGGAGTATTACACGAATTTTCAAGCATACCAAATGTTGTAGAAGACGTTCCAGAAATTATAGTTAACTTAAAAAATGTTAGACTAAAATTTGCAGAGAACGAAGAAAAAGTTATGAGAATTAACTTTAAAGGAGAGGGAGAAGTTACTGCAGCAGATATCGTAACAGATGGAACAGTAGAAATCTTAAATCCAGACTTACATATAGCAACTGTATCAGAAGGTGGACAGTTGATAATGGAATTGACAGCAGATATGGGAAGAGGATATTCCCCTTCAGAAAAGAACAAAAAACCTAATCAAGACATATCTGTGCTTCCAATAGATTCAATTTATACACCAGTTAAAAAAGTAAATTATCAAGTAAAAAACACTAGAGTAGGCCAAATGGTTGACTATGATAAATTAATTATTGAAGTTTGGACAGATGGTAGCTTAAAAGCTCATGAAGCATTAAGTTTAGCTGCTAAAGTAATGACAGGACATTTAGAACTATTCATAGATTTATCAGAAGCAACAAGAAATACACAAGTAATGATAGAAAAAGAAGAATCTAAAAAAGAAAAAGTATTAGAAACTTCTATAGAAGAATTGGAATTATCTGTACGTTCATTCAACTGTTTAAAAAGAGCTGGTATAGCTACAGTTGAAGACTTAACAAATAGATCTGAAAGTGATATGATGAAAGTTAGAAATTTAGGAAAGAAATCATTAGATGAAGTAATTGCAAAATTACATTCATTAGGACTAAATTTCGCTGAAGAAGACGAGTAAAAGGAAGGTGAAACAAATTGGCAACAAATAGAAAATTAGGTAGAACTACTGATATAAGAAATGCTATGTTAAAAACACTAACAACAGATTTAATCTTACACGGAAAAATCGAAACAACAGAAGCAAGAGCAAAAGAAGTAAAAGCAATTGCAGACAGCATAATAGCATTAGCAATAAAAGAAAAAGATAACTTTGAAACAGTAGATGCTAAAGTAGTAAAAGCTAAATTAGACTCTAAAGGTAACAAAGTTACAGAATTAGTAAAAAGCAAAAATGGTAAAGAATATCTAAAAGTTGTTAAAGAAGAAACAACTGAAAAAAGACAAAAAGATATGCCATCAAGATTAAATGCAAGAAGAAAAATGATGACAAAAATAAATAAAGTAAAAGACGAAAATGGAAATAATATAGATTTACTAGACAAATTATTTAACGAAATAGCTCCAAAATACGAAGGTAGAGTTGGAGGATATACAAGAATAATCAAAGCTGGACCTCGTAGAGGAGACGGAGCTGAAGTAGCTATATTACAATTAGTTTAATAAAATTGAATATACATTATCAAGAGTGGAGTAGAGAACGGCTCGTTAATCCCACAGCAACCTATCATAAAGACAAGGTGCTAATACCGGCAAAGCAGTAGCTTTGAGTGATGATTAAAAATAAAAGTAACTCTTAGCATAAGCTAGGAGTTTTTATTTTGCAAAGATCTCATCACTTTTTAGTAAGAGGAGGAGAAAATTATGAAAAAATTTTATTTTACATCTGAAAGTGTAACAGAAGGACACCCAGATAAACTATGTGATTACATTTCAGATACAATATTAGATGAAGCTTTAAAGCAAGATAAATATTCAAGAGTAGCAGTAGAAACATTTGCGTCTGCAAATAAAATAACAATTGCGGGTCAATTAACAACGAATGCAGAACTAGATATAGAAAAAATAGTTAGAGATAGAATTAAAGAAATAGGCTATGATGATGCTGATTTAGACATAGATTATAGAACTTGTAAAATAGATATAAATATAACAAAACAAAGTTCAGATATAGCACAAGGGGTAGATATTGGCGGTGCAGGAGATCAAGGAATAATGTTTGGATATGCATCAGATGAAACAGAAGAATATATGCCTTTTGCAATATCAATGGCACATAAATTAGCAAAAAGACTTACAGAAGTACGTAAAACAGGAATATTACCATATCTTAGACCAGATGGGAAAACTCAAGTTACAGTTGAATATGAAGGAGATACAGTAAAAAGAATAGATACTATTTTAATATCAACACAACATAAAGATGGTATAGACATGGATGCACTAATAACAGATATAAAAGATAAAGTAATTAATGCAGTAATTCCAGAAAAGTATTTAGATGAAAATACAAAATATTATATAAATCCGACAGGAAGATTTGTAATAGGAGGACCGTTAGGAGATACAGGGCTAACAGGAAGAAAAATTATTGTAGACACATATGGTGGATATGCTCGTCATGGTGGAGGTGCATTTTCTGGAAAAGATGCAACAAAAGTAGATAGAAGTGCAGCATATATGTTGCGTCATATTGCTAAAAATATTGTTGCAAATGGATATGCTAAAAAATGTGAATTACAAGTAGCATATGCAATTGGAGTAGAACAACCAATGTCAATATTTGTAGATACATTTGGAACAAATACAATACCAGAATCTGAAATTGAAGAAAAAATCAAAAATAAATTTGATTTAACACCAAAAGGAATTATAGAGTATTTAGGACTACGTGAGCCAATATTTACAAAAACAACTAACTATGGACATTTTGGAAAGCCAGAATTGCCATGGGAAAAAATAATAGAAATGTAACATTAAAATTTCAATAACATATTATAGCCATAAGGAGGAAAAAGGTATGGAGAATTTTATCATAAATTCAGTACTTTGGACACTTGCTCTTTATGGCTTATTTGAGTTAATTAAGCAAATAATATATATGTGTACATATACTAATTTAAAAGAAGATGGAATTTATATAATAATAGCAGTGAAAAATCAAGAAGAAAGAATAGAAGGATTTTTGCGTTCAATTTTATTCAAAATCTTATATGGTAAAGAAGAATTTATTAAAGATATAATTGTTACAGATTTGAATTCTACTGATAATACAAAAGAAATTGTAAAAAAAATGTCTACAGATTATGAATGTGTAAAAATTACTAATTGGAAAGAATGCAAAGATATAATTGACAATATTGATGAAATAGATAAAAAGTGTTAAAATAATTATTGTAAGGGAGAAATAAATATGCTAGAAAAATGTACAATATGCCCACATAAATGTGGGATAGATAGAAATAAATATATAGGAAGATGCAAATCAAATAATAAAATAAAGATTGCTTTATACTCTACGCACAACTTTGAAGAACCATGTATTTCTGGCGAGAATCGGTTCTGGTACAATTTTCTTTTCTAACTGTAATATGAATTGCCTTTTTTGCCAAAACTACGAAATAAGCCAATTGGGCAAAGGAAAAGAGATAACAATAGAAGAACTTGCTGATATAATGATAAAACAACAAGAAAAAGGTGTAGAAAATATAAATTTAGTAACTCCAACAAGTTATTCATTACATATTATAGAAGCAATAAAACAAGCAAGAAATAAAGGACTAACAATTCCAATAGTATATAATACTAATGGATATGAAAATGTAGAAACATTAAAACTACTAGAAGGATATATTGATATTTATTTGCCAGATTTTAAATATTATTATAATGAGTTAGGGAAAAAATATTCAAAAGTAGATAATTATTTTGAAATTGCAACATTAGCAATAAAAGAAATGTATAGACAAGTAGGAGCGCCACAATTGAATAAAGATGGAATAATGCAAAAAGGTTTAATGATAAGACATTTAATTTTACCAAATCAAATAGAAAATAGTAAAAGAGTGTTAAAATGGATAAAGGAAAATATGGACAATAATATATATATAAGTATGATGGCACAGTATTTTCCTACATATAAAGCTAGAGAGTTGGACGAGTTAAATAGAAAACTAACTAGAGAAGAATATGAAGAGGTTGAAAATTACTTATATGAATTAGAGTTAGAGAATGGGTATATTCAGGAATTAGGCGAGCATGAAGAAGAATATGTGCCAAAGTGGGAAGACTAAATTTTGTAATATCTGTTGAAAAAAATGTAAAAATCTGTTATGATATTGCAAAATAATTAAAAGAAGAAGGTAAAAAATTGCAATATATAACAAAATTAGATAAAAAGAAATTAGGAGAATATGAAAAAAGAGTAATAACAGAAGATGTAATACTAACAGAGGAAAGATTATATGAACATATACTTTTATTTCATGAAGATGAATATAAACAATTAAGACCATATATAAAGAATATAATAGAAAATCCAGATTATATTGTTGAAGATAACAGACATGAAGATACAATGATATATTTAAAACAGATAGAAGATATAGGAAAAAATGGCAGAGTTGTAATTAAATTAGCTTTAGGGCAAGATGAAGAACATAATAAAAATTCAATTATTACTATGATGAAGTTAAATAAAAGAACATGGAATCAAACTATAAAAAATCGAGGTAAAATTATATGGAAAAATAAAAAAGACTAGACAAAAACGAATAAAAGTTGTATAATATAAGTACAATATAGAGAGTTATTTGAAGTGGACAATTGTGCCATCCACACACCCTAGAGGTCAAAAGAG
>CAKPHD010000053.1 GCA_934155625.1 uncultured Clostridia bacterium | reverse complement strand
TTCTCATGTGTTCCTCCTCCTTCTTTTGACTTGTTATCCAAAGGGATGTTTTTTGATAACTGAACTTTTTCTGTTCTTTTTATAACTTATCATTTTGTGAATTTCTTGTCAATACTTTTTGTGCATTTCATTGATTTCGTAAAATGTTTTTGTATCAGTAATGAGGAGTAATTTTGCTAAAATTTGCATTATTTTCATATTTATGCTATAATAAATTAGATTTATAAAATCAATTAAAAAGAGGTGTTAAATTATATGCCAATAGTAGCAATAATATATGTATTAATTTTTATAATATTTGCATTAGCTGCATATGCTGTAATGCAAATAAAACTAGCCGGAATCAATGTAAAAGACTTTTGGAGCTTTATCGAAGCTAACCAAATTTTAGATAAATTGTATGTATTTGCAAAAAAATACAAAACGCTTTCTCCACAACAACAAGTTGTATATTTAATGGAAGCAGAAAAAGTTTTTACAGCATTTGATAAAATTCCTGATATTATTTGGGAAGACGAATTCAAAAAATATGATGAAGTACTAAAAAAATATAATGAAATAAAAGTTGATAGATGGATGTCTTCTTCTAACTAGAAGCCACCCATCTTTTTTATATTTTCAAAATCCATTTTTTATTTTTCTTTAAATTCCCTGCTAAAATTTCTTCTGAGATTCTATCTTCAACAAGATTTTGTATAGTTCTTCTTAATGGTCTTGCACCAAAATTACTATCAAAACCTTGTTCAATAATTGTTTTAACAACCCCATCATCTATCTCTACTATATATTTTTGTTTCTGTAAACGTTCCTCCACTTGTTTTAACATAATTTGAGCTATATTTTCTATATCTTGTTTATTCAACTTATGGAATACAATAATTTCATCAATTCTATTAATAAATTCAGGCCTTAATTCATGTTTTAGTTCTTTTATGACTTCTTTTTTTAATTCTTCATATTCTTTATCATTTTCTGTATTTACAAAACCTAAAGATTTTTTATCTGTAATATGTCTTGCTCCTAAATTCGAAGTCATAATAATCACAGTATTTTTAAAATCCACTTCTCTTCCTTGAGAATCTGTTAAATGTCCATCTTCTAAAATTTGCAATAAGATATTCATTACATCTGGATGTGCTTTTTCTATTTCATCAAATAACACTACTGAATATGGTTTTCTTCTGATTTTTTCAGTTAATTGTCCTCCACCATCATATCCAATATATCCTGGAGGTGAACCTATTAATTTAGAAACTGAATGTGCCTCCATATATTCTGACATGTCTAATCTAATCATAGAATTTTCATTATCAAATAATATCTCTGATAATGCTTTGGACAATTCTGTTTTTCCAACTCCTGTTGGACCTAAAAATAGAAATGAGCCTATTGGACGCCTTGGATCTTTTAATCCTACTCTCCCTCTTCTTATCGCCTTTGCTACTGCTTCAACCGCTTCATTTTGTCCTATTACTCTTTCATGTAATTTATCTTCTAAATGCTGTAATTTTTGATTTTCATCTTCTGTTAATCTCTGTGCAGGTATTCCTGTCCACTTAGATATAATCTCTGCTATATTTTCCTCTCCTATTTCTGTAATATCTTTATTTTTAGCTTTTCTCCATTTAGTAATTTCTTCTTCTAATTTTTCTTTAGTTTGTTGCTCATTATCTCTCAATTTTGCAGCTTTTTCAAATTCTTGATTATATATAGCCTCTTCTTTTTCTTTGGATATTATTTCTAATTTGTCCTCTAATGTTTTTATTTCATCTGGTTCAGTAAAAATTTTCATTCTAACTTGTGAGGCTGCTTCATCTATTAAATCAATTGCTTTATCTGGCAAGAACCTATCAGTTATATATCTAACTGATAATGTAACAGCTGAATTTACAGCTTCATCTGTTATTTTTACATTGTGATGTGCCTCATATTTATCTCTAATACCTTTTATTATCTCGATTGTTTCTTTCTCTGTCGGTTCACCAACATCAACAGGACTAAATCTTCTCTCTAAAGCAGAATCTTTTTCTATATATTTTCTATATTCTTCTATTGTTGTTGCTCCTATTAGTTGAATCTCTCCTCTAGCTAATAAAGGTTTTAATATATTTGCTGCATCTATCGCGCCTTCTGCTGCTCCAGCTCCTACTATTGTATGTATCTCATCTATAAATAATATAACATCTTCAACTTTTTTTACCTCATTTAAAGCTTTTTTTATTCTTTCTTCAAAATCTCCTCTATATTTTGCACCTGCAACCATTCCTGATATATCTACACTTACTATTCTCTTATTTTTTAAACTTTCTGGCACTTCTCCAAGCACTACCTTTTCTGCAAACCCCTCTACAATTGCAGTTTTTCCTACTCCTGGTTCACCTATTAAGCATGGATTATTTTTAGTTCTTCTAGATAAAATTTGAATTATTCTTTCTATTTCTTTTTCCCTACCTATAATATTATCAAATTTTCCATCTTCTGCCTGTAAAGTTATATCTTCTCCAAATTGATTTAATGTAGGAGTTAATGAATAACTTCCATTTCTTCTTTCTAAATCTTTTTTTATTTCTCTGTCAGATTCCTCTTCATTTATGACTTTTGCTATTTCATTGTAAATTTTAGAAATCTCTACATTCAATTCTGTAATTATTCGTACTGCTACACAATCTCCTTCTTTCATAATAGCCAATAGCAAATGTTCTGTTCCTATATAATTATATCCTATTCTCTTGGCTTCTAAAAACGCATTTTCAAGAACTCTTTTAGTTCTTGGTGTAAAACCTAATGTTTCTTTTATTGCTCTTCCCACGCCTAATATTTCTTCAATTTTAACCCTTACTTTTTCATCTGTAATACCTTTATTATTTAAAACTTTTGCAGCAATTCCCTCTCCTTCTTTTACAAGTCCATATAAAATATGTTCTGTTCCTATATAATTATGACCTAATTCCACTGATATATCATTTGCTATTTCTATAACTTTTTTAGCTTTATTTGTAAATTTATATATCATTATTTTTTCTCCTTTTTAGTCATTTTTGCCATTTCGTCTGCCTTTTCTTTTTGTTCTGGTAATGGCACCCAGGCAAAATATGATGATACGAACTCTCCAAATTGAGTTGCATCTTCTCCTACTTCAGGATGTGTTTGTTTTTGTTTTTTACTCATAAAAAAACACCTACCTTTCTATTAAGGTATGTGCTTTTTTTCTTTTTTTATTCACTAATCTTTTATTCCAAATAATAATTTTACTATTCCTCTTAAACATTTAGGAACTTTTTTTACAACAATAGTCATATGTAACTCCTCCTTTTAGCAGAGCAACCATAATATTCCTACTAATATTACTACTATTCCTATTAAAAATAACCATCCAAGTGTTGGTAAAAATAATACTAGCAATATTCCTATTCCTAATCCAATTAAACATACTCCTAAAGTCTTTTTTAAGATTTTCATTATGATTCCTCCAAGTTTTTTAGTATATTATATGTTGTTTTGTAAATTATGTGAAAATTGCACCGA
Source organism: uncultured Clostridia bacterium (assembly GCA_934155625.1). Classification (GTDB taxonomy): domain Bacteria; phylum Bacillota; class Clostridia; order TANB77; family CAG-508; genus CAG-269. The sequence continues at coordinate 3,000 of CAKPHD010000053.1, read as the reverse complement.
TGAGAACCGGTGCAATTTTACTATTTTTCACAAAAAAGAAACTTAGAATTTCTTCTAAGCTTCTTCTATCATATATTTATATTATTTTATAATTATTATCCGTTTACTAAATCTTTTAATGCTTTACCAGCTTTGAATACTGGAGCTTTAGATGCAGGTATTTTTATTTCTTCTTTTGTTTGAGGATTTCTACCTTTTCTAGCAGCTCTTTTTCTAACTTCGAAAGAACCAAATCCAACTAATTGAACTTTGTCTCCTCCTTTTAATGATTCAGCTACAACTTCTGTGAATGCATTAACTGCTGCTTCTGTTGCTTTTTTAGATTCTCCTGTTTTTGCAGCGATAGCTGCTACTAATTCAGCTTTGTTCATTATACATTACCTCCTATAAATTTTTGTCTATGTACTCTATATCGCTGAAAATAGCAATATTCCGTACTCCCTTTACTTATTCTCCAAAATATATTAAAATCCCCTCTTTTTTTTGAAAATTTTAATATATTTTTAGTTTTTCTAGAATTTCATATATTTTTCCGCCTTTTGGCAACATATATATATCTTCTTTATTATATATTTTTAATGCTACTACAGCTGCTAAATATATTATTACTGCAAATAACATTGCTATTATTGTTGCCAAACTTCCAGATATTATTCTATCCATTAATAAATATAGTGTATATGAGCATACTGCCATAATTGTTGTTGCTATAGCTGGTTTTATAACAAATTTATTAAATGGTAAATCTAATTTTACATATTTTTTCAAAACATTAAATACTATTGCAAATGCTACTGCATGGCATGCTATTGAGCCAATTGCTGCTCCATACACATTGAAAAATGGTATTTTTAGCAATACAATATTTAATACTAATTTAACTAAACATCCTATTCCTAATGCTGTTGCAGGTACCATTACTTTTCCAAATCCTTGTAATGCTCCATTTATAGTTTGATCAAGTATTGAGAATATTACTGATACTGATATCAATTGTAATAATAATGCCCCTTCATTTGCATTTGGATATAATAAATTTAATATTGGTTGTGCAAATACAATCATTCCAACAACACATGGCAATCCTATCAACATTGATGTTAATAGTGAAAATGATGTTCTTTTTGTTGCAGATTCTCTGTCATTTTTTGCTTTTGCTGCTGATATTGCTGGTACCAATGCTGTTGCAAATGCAATATTTATAGCTAATGGTAAATTTGTAACTGTATCTACTTTGCCACTTAATTGTCCATATAATTTTGTTGCTATATCAGCAGGCATATATGCACTTAAAATTCTCTTTACTGTGAATGAATCTATATTTTTATTAAATGAAGTCATTATTGAACTTAATGTTAATGGAATTGATACCATTAAAATATTTTTTACTATTGTTTTTACATTTTCATATTTATAATTTGTTGAACTTTGAATTTCATTTCCTATTTCTTTTCTCTTTAGTCTATAATACATAAACAAATATGCAAAACTTGAGAATGTTGCAAGTGTTGTTGCTACATTTGCTCCAGCGGCCATCATTTCTGTTGATGTTGATGTTGCATATGCAACTATTTCTACAATTCCTATTGTAAATATCGTTTTAAATATTTGTTCCAAGGTTTGTGCTCTAGCAGTTATTTTTAATGTTCTTCTACCATTAAAATATCCTCTAAATACTGATGATATTGATACAAAAAATATTGCCGGTGCTAATGCGACTAATGTTAATTCTGATTCTGGAATTTGTGTCCAACTATATGCAATTACATGTGCTCCAAAGAACAATAACATTGAACCTATTGCTCCAAGTGTTCCAAATGTAACTAGTGCTACTTTAAAAATTCTATTTGCACCTTTATTATCTCCAACAGCTAATCTTTCTGATACTAATTTGGATATTGCATTTGGTACTCCTATTGATGATACAGTAAGTAATAATGCATATATTTGATACCCACTTGCATAAATTGCATTTCCTGCATCTCCAAATCCATCTCTATTTGTTAAATATAATGTATATATTAAACCTAAAACCTTAATCAATATTTGCGAAAACATTATTGTTACAACACCTTGCATAAATGTTTCCTTTTTTATTGCTTTTTTTTCCTTTGCCATAACTCCTCCTATAACTAATTCTATGTTTTTTATTCTCCCTTTATTTCTAATACTAAGTAATTATATCTATAAATATTAAAATTATCAAGAACTTTTGCCAAATTTATTGACAAATGGCTAATTTTGTATTAAAATTGATTAGTATTATGTTAGAATATGATTTAAATATGAAACTTCTCCCCGGTGGTTTTAGATTTAAATTTCATATAAATAAAATTAAATTTAAAAATAGGAGGGTAAATATTACCATGAATAACGTTACATATAGTGCAAAAAAAGAAACAGTTGAAAGAAAATGGTATATAATTGATGCAGCTAATAAACCATTAGGTAGAGTTGCTACAGAAGTTGCTAGATTATTAAGAGGAAAACACAAACCAACTTTCACACCAAATATCGATACAGGAGATAATGTTATCGTTATCAATTGTAAAGATGCAATATTAACAGGAAATAAAATGAATTCAAAAATCTACAGACATCACTCTGGTTATATTGGAGGAATGAAAGAAACTCCAGCTTCAGTTATGTTTGCTAAAAACCCAGAAAAAGCTATGACATTAGCTGTAAAAGGAATGTTACCACACAATTCTTTAGGTAGAGCTATGGCTAAAAAATTAAGAGTTTTTGCAGGAAGCGAACACAATCTTCAAGCACAAAAACCAGAAATTTGGAATTTTTAATTAATTAAGGAGGAACTATAATAATGGCTAAGTCAAATAAAATCGTATATATGGGTACAGGTAGAAGAAAAAGTTCAATAGCTAGAGTAAGATTAGTTGAAGGAACAGGAAAAATAACAATAAACGGAAAAGATATCGAAGAATTTTTCGATTTAGAAACTTTAAAAGTTATTGTTAGACAACCATTAACAGTTACAAA
>CAKPHD010000052.1 GCA_934155625.1 uncultured Clostridia bacterium | reverse complement strand
ATTATCATGATTATAAGCAAGTAAATTCACAGTTTACTTTATTATATGAAAATATTGTACCATTAGAATATGAAAGTGTATTTTAATAATATTAACGAATTAATAATTAAATTATAAACTTATATTAGTCAGAAAAAGTTTTAATACTTTTGCAGAGTTATACTTTATTTGAGTATGGCTCTGTTTTTAATTATATTATGAATAAAAAAGTTTCAAAAAAATGAAAAAAGTTCTTAAAATCGATAAGTTTTTTCAAAATTTTGAAAAAACTTTGTCACATGATCCAATAAAAAATAAAATATTAATATTTTTAATTTATTCACATATTTTATAAAAAAATACATATAATAAAATAAAGTTAATTAAAAACAATACAAAATGTATTAAAAAATATTGACTTTATATAAAAAATAGTGTAAACTTATATAAAATGATAGAAAAAGGAGGTATTTATATATGTTCACATATGTTAAAGCTAAAAATTTTAAATCATTAAAAAATATATCATTTAATTTAAATAAAACTAAAAATGAAACAAATAAATTCATTGCCATATATGGTGAAAATGGTAGTGGTAAAACAAATTTGGTAGAACTATTTAAATTTTTACAACAATTAACTATTTCAAGAATAATTGATGTCAAATTAAATATGTTACCAAAGGAATTTTTTGAGTTAAAAGAGAAAATGATAGATACTACACCAATGGATATGAAGCCGATATGGCAATTATCATTAAACTTAGACGAATATAGAATGATCAATGAAGAAGAAGATACCGAAATTGAATATGGTTTTAAAATAAATAACAAGGAAGGATTTTATTCAGTAAAATTCAATAAAGAAATAGTAGAGGAAAAATTATATTTCTTTGTCAATAAGCAAAAAGGATATTATTTTAAATTATCAAAAAATGAGAAAGAATTAAATAAAAATATTTTTATCAATGAAAAATATAATGAAGAATTAAAAGAAAATATTGAAAAATATTGGGGAAAATACTCATTTTTATCTCTTTTAGTTTTTGAAGAAAAAGAAAAAAATAAAGAATACGTAAAGAATAATATTTCAAAAAAAATATTGGAAATTATTAATAAAATATTATCAATGACAATTCATGTAAACAAATGGTACTTAAATTTTATGCCAGATAATTACATGAAACAAAATGTATTAGCAGATTTAAAATCTGGAGTGATATCTAAAAATAAAATTGATGAAATAAAAAAATATGAAAATGTTTTAAACATATTTTTTACTCAAGCATATGCAGATATAAAAAGCGTTAAATATGTTATAGAAGAGAAAGATGATAAAATAAGATATAAGTTATTCTTTAATAAAATGATAGGTGGAACCTTAAAATCAATACCAATAGAACTAGAATCAGAAGGAACTAAAAAAATTATAGAAGAATTTGATACATTAATTGGTGCAATAATGGGAGAAACAGTTGTTATAGATGAAATTGATAATGGTATTCATGACCTATTAATGAAAAATATAATTTTATCAATTAAGGATGAAATAACAGGACAATTAATTATAACAACTCATAATACATTATTGTTAGAAATTTTGCCAAAAGAATGTATATATATATTATCAGCAGATTATGAAGGAAATAAATATATAAATTCAATAAAAGAATATGGGATAACAATACAAAAAAATCATAATGCTCGTGATTTGTATTTTAAAGGTTTATTTGGAGGAATACCAACAACTTCGTATGTAGATTTTGAAGAAATAAAATATGTTCTAGAAGATTCAGAAGAAAAAGAGGAAAAAAATAATGGTGAGGAAACCTAATTACTGCAAAGGAATCATAATAGCACATGGAAAAAGTGAACTCTTGTTAGCAGAACATATTAAAAGTAATCTACATTTACCTATAGAAATATATTCATTAAAGAATGGAAAAACGAGCATACAAATAGATAGTTTAATGACAATATTAGGAAACAATGATTTTAAAAATAAAAGCAAATTAAAACAAAAATATATTATAGAAGAAAAAAATAAAAAATTTATAAACTTTTTTATTATGCCAATAATGGATTTAGATGATACAACAGAAGAAAAAATAAAAAAATACAAAAATGGAGAAATGTTTAAAAATCACTGGTTAAGTCCATATATTATACCAATATGGAATGATATTAATCTTGATCATGTATTATATGATTTAAAATTAATAAGTAAATTACCAAATGACAAGGAAAAGGGAAAAGTATATGAAGAACTTTTTCCGAAGAATACAGGACAAGCTGATTTAGAACAAGTAAACAAACTTCTAAAATATTTTGAAAGTACAACTAAAACTAATATGAATATTTTTATTGAGAAATGTTTAGAAAGTTTGCAAACATTTAAATGAGATATTTAAAATAAAACCCCAATATTAAAAAAAATAGTTACCTTTTACAACTGTGCTACAAAATTACAAAAATGTAGCACAGTTGTAAAAATTTAATAAAAACTTAAATTTTTATGAAGCAAATTCAAAAATCACATCCACGACATTTACACCAACTTAATCTCATCTTTCACAAACTCATCCACCATCTCCTGAATCATATAAATATAATTAACCTGCTCAACAAAACTCTCATTCTCAGAAGGAGCAGGAAACTTTTCTCTAAGTTCAAACTCCATCAAATTAGCATAACCCTTCAAATGATATTCAAACTCCAACAAATAATCCATAACAGAACCATCCATAACCAAACGAGAAAACTTAAAAGGCTTATACTCTTCCAAATACTTCTTAGCCCAAACACCATATTTACCTAGTTTCAAATTTACCACCACCCAAACTCATAATAACCAAATTCAAGCAATCACCAAAACCAGCCCTATAATATTTATCATTCCAATAACCAATATAATCAAGATAATTTTCATCAAGCTTGTCCAATTGCTTTTGAACATATTTCTTATTACAACTTGCAACATTTTTCAAAATATTATCACAATACTTATCAAACTCAATCAAATGTCCTTTATCATCTTCAGTAAGTCTGCTCAAACATTCATCTCTAAAAATTATCCATTCTTTCATCAAATCATTAACTTTATTATCTAAATCCATAAAAATCATTCCTTTCAAAATTTAATTAAAAATCTAAAATAGTCATAAAAATTCATTAAAAAACTAATCAAAATCGTAAAAAATAAATTTAAATACTATTAGAAATCAAATACAATTAGTAAAAATCTCCTAAAACCTTCCAATAAAAATCAAACGAAATTAATACAAATCTCCTAAAATCTCCCAATAAAAATTGGGGAGAAATTGGGGATCAAATTTTCAAAATCACCCCAATTTTAACAAAATTGCACACTAAATAAAAAACCAGCAAAGTGCTAATATCACTAGCATACAATACAATTCAACACATCTAATAAAAATGTTATGTAACCCTCATAACCCGAATACCAATGATTTGATACTAGACTCGGAAAATATAATAAAATGAAGCATTTGCTAGATATTGGCAGGTGCTTTTTTCTTGCGTTTTCAAGTGAAAATGTCACACTTTGGTCACAGTTAGGGCGAAGTGTAACTTAACTAGACAAGTTTTAGCAATGAAGTTGTTGGAATTATGCACAGGGAGTGGTATAATTGGGGAAAATGAGAGGAGAGAATAAACATGAGTTTAAAAGATAGTAATGAAATAACACTAAAAATTAAATGTGAATTAGATGAGTTCTATAATATAGTAGAGGAAAAAGGCTTCAAAATAATAGATAAATTCTCAATGGATGATACATATTTCGTACCTGAAGAAGTGGAGTTAGGCAAGGTTAATACAAGAGATATTCTATCTAAAGCAGTATTGGTAAGAGATATTATAGGAAAAATGTCAAATAGAGGAACAAAACTAATAACATTTAAAATCAAGAACTTTGATGAGTCTGGTAATATATTAAATCAAGAATCTGTTAATTGTAATATTCTGGAAATAGAAGAAGCTAAAAAATTATTAAAAGCAATAGGGTACAAAGAAATTATGAATATAAAAGAAGATGATGTAGTATACGAAAAAGATGGATTTCAATTAGCAATTAAAGATATAAGAAACGGAGATAATTTAATAGAAATAGAAACAGAAGAAAACAAGGAATTAGATACTATAGAAAAATTAATTCAAAAAGTTAATAAAATAGGGATACCAGTTTATACAGATAATTATTTTGTGAAAAAAGCAGAAATAGAATTAGATAAGATAATAAGTAAAAGTACTAATAAAGAAAGAGAAAAATCTTGTGGATGCATTATAATAAAGGATAATAAGGTACTATTAATCAAGCAAACAAAAGGACATTGGGGATTCCCAAAAGGACATGTGGAAAAAAATGAAACAGAGATTGAAACTGCAATTAGAGAAGTAAAAGAAGAAACGAATTTAGACATAGAAATTGATGCTAATAAAAGATATACAATGGAATATGTAACAGATAAAGGAAAACTAAAACAAGTAGTATTATTTATTGCAAAATGTATAGGGGGAGAGATAAAAGCACAGGAATGTGAAGTGAATGATATAAAATGGTTAGATTTCGATGAGGCAATTGAAACAATTACATATGATAATACTAGAGAATTATTTAAAGAAATACTTAAGGAGAGAAAAATATGAAAGTATTAACAATAAAACAACCTTGGGCAACATTAATAATGCAAGGTAACAAAAGATATGAATTTAGAAGTTGGCAAACAAAATATAGAGGAGAATTATTAATACATGCAGGAAAAGGAATAGATAAAGAAGCAATGAAAAGATTAGCAAAATATATTCCAAAAGATATGCCAACTGGAAAAATATTAGGAAAAGTAACATTAGTAGATTGCATAAAATGTGATGATGATTTCAAAGAAAAATGTTTAAAAGAGAATAAAGATGTTTATGCTAAAAGCACATTTATTGAAAAATTTGCATGGCATCTAGAGAATGTAGAAGTATTTGATGAAACGATAGAGGCAAAAGGAAAATTGAGTTTGTGGGAGTATGATATATGAAAAATATAGAAAGATATTATAAAAATACAACAGATGCAAAACCTAATTATACTATAAAAAAATTTATTGAATTGAAAATCAAACCAGGAAATGCAATTGAACTTGGATGTGGAGCAGGAAGAGATACGGTATGTTTAATAAAAAATAGATGGAATGTAACGGGAATAGATAAAGAAAATGTTGAATCAAGAATTGTAGCAAAATTAGAAACAGAAGAATTAAAACAGTTTAAATTTTTAAAGCGAAAATTTGAGGAGATTGAATTAGAAAAAAAAATTTAGTAGTTGCCAATTTTAGTCTTCCATTCTGCAATAAAAATGATTTATATAACAGGAGATTGCCACTCTGACTTTACGAGATTTTCAATGGATAACTTTCCTATTCAAACAGAAATGACAAAAGATGATTATGTTATTATATGTGGAGACTTTGGTGGAGTTTGGACATTTGAAAACGAGAGTGAACAGGAAAAGTATTGGTTAGATTGGTTAAATAAAAAGAATTTTACAACATTATTTGTAGATGGAAATCATGAAAACTTTACTAGATTATATAACTATCCAGAGAAAAAGTGGCACGGAGGAAAAGTACACAAAATTAGAGATTCAGTATTACATCTAATGAGAGGTGAAATTTTTGAAATAGATAATAAAAGAATATTTACATTTGGTGGAGCATCTTCACATGATATACAAGATGGAATATTAAATTTAGATGAAGAAGAAAAGATATATAATTTTAGAAAAAGAGGTGCATATTTTAGAATTAGAGATTACTCATGGTGGGATTTAGAATTACCAACAAATGAAGAGATGGAAAATGGAATTAAAAACTTAGAAAAAGTAAATTATAAAGTTGATTATATTATTTCACATTGTTGTCCAACAAGTGTACAAGCTATATTAGGTGCAGGAAAATATAAGAAAGATTGTTTAACAGATTATTTGCAACAAATATCAGAAAAGTGTGAATTTAAAAAATGGTATTTTGGACATTACCATGATTATAGGCAAGTTAATTCGCAATATACATTGCTTTATGAAGATATAGTGCCATTGGAGTTTGAAAGTATATTTTAATAAATATAAGTGAATATAAAGATGTAATGGATACCGGAGAAAATTAAAGAATTTCCGGTATTAGTTTTATATAAATATTTGTTAGAATTTGTCGTAATTTATATTCTATTTACAATATTCGACAAATTTTGCACTAAAAAGTTGATATTATATTTAAGGGGGATATATATGAGAAAAAATAAGTTAAAAATAATATCAATTTTATTAATTGCTTTAAGCATAATATCAATAGGAGTTAATGCATATGGTCATTCTGGAAGAACAGATTCAAGCGGTGGACACAAAGATAACAAAAATAAAAGCGGACTAGGAAGTTATCATTACCATTGTGGAGGACATCCAGCTCATTTACATACTAATGGAGTTTGTCCATATTCATCTAGTTCGTCATCAAGTAAAAGTAGTACATCAAGTTCTTCAACATCAAGTACTAAAGAAACATCTACAGTACCAACTACAATAGTAGTAACAGATATTAAAATAAATGAGAATATAACAAGTATGAAAGAGGGAGAAAGTCAAAAATTAACTGCTACAATAACACCAAATGATGCAACTGATAAAAATATCACATGGAAATCAAGTGATGAAAGTATTGCAACAGTTAGTACAACAGGAGAAGTTGTTGCAAAAAAATATGGAACCGTAGATATAACGGCAACTAGTTCAAATGGAAAAACAAGTACGATAAAAATGAATATAAAAGAATTACCAAAAGCAGAAAATAGTGCTATAATAAAGACATCAACAAATAGCAAAAACAATATTACTAATAATACTACAACAGATAGCAAAGAAGATTCAAATCCATTAGCAGGAGTTATAACAATAGGATTATTAGGTGGAGGAGGTTATTGGGGATATAAAAAATATAAAAAATCATGATGAAATGGAGATGATTTTATGAAATTTGGAATGAGAAAACCAAGTATAAAAAAGAGTATAGCGGCAAGGACAACAGGAAGAGTGAAGAGAAGTGTAAAAAAAGCTATAATACCTGGATATGGAAAAAAAGGAAGTGGATGGATTAAAAATCCTAAAAAGGCAGCATATAATAAGATTTACAATAAAACAAGTTTTAGTATATGGGATTTATTTAAATAGTAAGGAAGA
>CAKPHD010000051.1 GCA_934155625.1 uncultured Clostridia bacterium | reverse complement strand
AGAGGATGAATATCACATAAGGTATATGAAACACTATATTTATCAATAAAGTGTGACATATGTTTGACAAACCTACACATATAATGACAAAATAAATAAAAAATCCGTTTACATATTCTGGATTTTGTGGTATAATATCAAATGTAACATTTTTATAAAATGCAAGAGTTTATCTTGCATATTACAAGGAGGACATTCAAGATGAAGACAACTTATGAACAAATTGTTGATGTAAAGCAGATAGGAAAACCGGGTTCGGCGGACCTAAATGATATCCTTTCATTAGCAAAAGTAGAAAGGTTACGGACTGCAAGCCAGGACACTAAAAAAAGGCTTCTTTTGTGCATAGACTTGCAAAAAGACTTTATGGAAGGAGGAGCCTTAGCTGTCAAAAATTCTATAAAAGATGTAGAAAATATTACACGATTTATTTATAATAATATGGAAAATATAACAAGAATAATTTGTAGTATGGACACTCATTATAGAAGGCAAATTTTTCATCCATGTTGGTGGGTAAATAAAAAAGGAAAACATCCAGAACCATATACAATCATTACATATGATGATATTTTAGCAGGAAAATGGAAAACAGCATATAAAGATAACCATAAATCAAGTAACTATTTGAAGGCATTGAAAAAATCTGGACAAAAACAATTATGCATTTGGCCATATCATTGTCTTAGAGGGACAGATGGTTATACACTTGAAAATCAATTTGCAAGAATTGTTAGATTTCATTCAGCAGTGAAAATAACGAATTCAGAAATAATCAGAAAAGGGCAAAATCCATTTACTGAGATGTATGGAATACTTTATCCAGAATATTCAGAAGAAGAATTATTTAATAATAGAGTAGCAGAAATCATAGAAGAATATGATGAAATTTATGTTGTTGGAGAAGCTGCAAGTCATTGTGTAGCAGAGACATTAAAACAAATAGTACAATATTTTTCAAATAAGCCAGATATTATTAAAAAAATAACAGTCTTAACAGATTGTACATCTCCTATTGAAGGATTTGAAGAGGAAACAAAGAAAACATTTGAAAAGTTGAATAAGAAATATGGAATGAAATTTAAAAAATCAACAGATATTCATTTAGAAGAGTAAAAATCTTGAAAAGAATGAACCTCTATAAAGGCAGATAGCTTTTATAGAGGTTTTTTATAAAAATGTAAAAAATGAATTGATTTAAAATACAAAATGTGATATTCTATCTAAAGGAAAAAATAGGAGGTAATAATAATGGAATTAAAAGGATCAAAAACAGAACAAAATTTAATGACTGCATTTGCAGGAGAATCACAAGCAAGAAATAAATACACATATTTCGCAAGCAAAGCCAAAAAAGAAGGATATGAGCAAATAGCTGCAATATTCCAAGAAACAGCTGACAATGAAAAGGAACATGCAAAAATGTGGTTTAAATTATTAAATGGTGGAGAAATTGGAACAACAGCAGAAAACTTACAAGCAGCTGCTGATGGAGAAAATTATGAATGGACAGATATGTATGCAGAATTTGCCAAAACAGCAAAAGAAGAGGGATTTACAAGAATTGCATATTTATTTGAAGAAGTAGCTAAAATAGAAAAAGAACATGAAGAAAGATATTTAAAACTATTAAATAATGTAAAAGATGGAAAAGTATTTGAAGCTGGAGAGGTAAAAATATGGAAATGTAGAAATTGTGGACATATAGTTGTGGGAACATCTGCACCAGAAGTTTGCCCAGTATGTAACCATCCAAAAGCATATTTTGAAATAAAAGCAGAAAATTATTAAAAAAATACCGTAGAGATTAGAGCTCTGCGGTATTTTTTTGGTACCGATAAGAACCGGTCCCAACGGTACCTTTAAAATTTCCATTTCATACTAATTTTACCTTGTGCTTCTCTTTTCTTAGGAGAAATAAAACTAGCTCTATATTCTTGTTTCCATGCAGGAGGAACATACATTCCATTACCTTTAGTATTAATATCTGGAGCAATAGGTGTAGCATAAGGAACACCAAATGATTTTAAGCTACAAATCATTGAAACATATATAAACAATCCTACACCAATTCCTAAGAAACCAGCTGTAGCTCCGAGTGCTATAAACCAAAATCTAAAAATACGCACATGAAAACCAAAAGAAAAATCAGGAATAGCAAATGAGGCAATACCGGTCATTGCTACAATAATTATAAGAGTAGGACTTATAATTCCTGCATTTACAGCAGCATCTCCTAAGATTAAGGCTCCAACAATTCCAATTGATGATCCTATTACTGATGGTACTCTAAGACTAGCTTCTCTAATTAATTCAAATGATATTTCCATAATAAGAATTTCAAATATTACTGGAAAAGGTACATTTGTTCTAGCTGATAAAATTGAAAATAGCAAAGGAGTAGGGAGTATTTCTTGATGAAAACTTGTTATAGCCATATAAGTACCTGGTAATAATAAAGTAATTAATGTTGCTAAAATTCTAATTCCGCGCAAAAAATTAGCAAATAAAGGTCTTAAATTAGTATCTTCTGGTGAAAAGAGAAAATCCTCAATAGTAGCAGGTAAAATGAGTGCATATGGATTTCCGTTAACAATTATAATAGCTCTACCTTGAAATAAATATTTAGCACATTTATCAGGACGTTCAGTTGACAAAAGTTGAGGTATACCAAAACCTTCATCACTTTCGATTAATTGTTCAAGTTGACCAGTAGAAAGTAAAGAATCTATATCTAAATTGCTAAGGCGATATCTAGCTTCGGCAACTAAATCATCATTTGCTATATTTTTTAAATAGCAAAGTCCACATTTGGTTTTACTAATTTTTCCTACTGGAATTGTTTCTATGACAAGATCTTCACTATTTACAATACGTCTGATAATAGAAGTATTAGTCCTAAAATTTTCAACAAAACCCTCTTGAGGCCCTTTTATTACAGATTCATTTTCAGGATTACTTATACTTCTTTGGGCATAATGTTTTACATCAATATCAAAAGCAACATCAAGAGTATCAATAAATAATAAACAATCTCCCATATTAATACCAGAATAAACATCTTGAAAATCTTCAACCTTTGTTACACTATTTTGAGGCAGTAAACAATTATCAACATATTCTTGTAAATTACCTTCAAAAGGCTTATTATATCTATGTTTTCCCATCATTAAAGCTTTTAAAATAAAATCATTTATAGAAATAGAATCAACTAAACCATCAATATAAATAATAAAGCATTTATGATTTTTATTATATGCAAACATGTTAAATTCTCTTATTATAACATCTGCGCATATTAATGTATTATATTTACTCTTTAAAAAATCTAAATTTTCTGTTATATTACTAAAAACTTTATAATCAATTTGTGGCATTTCAGTAGTTGAAACATTTGCGGATTTGGTTTTGGTATTCATAAGGGAAAAGTTATAAATTGTAGGGTTATATTTAATTAATTTGTTAAAATAATATTTAAAATTCATATTATTAATATTATCAAAATAGGAAAAAATATTCAAAAAACTTGAAAAGAATATGCAAATCAGATATAATTAAATTAGTGCAATTATACTATAATTGCGTCTGCCAAGGAGGAAATATGAAAGATAAAATAGTAAGTTTTATATTGTTTTTAATAGTAGTAGCAATTATGGTAGTTATGGGAGTTTTTGGATATGTAATATATAAAGAAATAGTTGGAAATGAAGAATTGCCTATAGATTTTGAAGGAATACGGAAGCTTTTTTACTTCAGATGATTCAGCTAAAAATGATGATGCAATAGATACAAGTATTGATATATTTAACGGAATAGAAGATAGTACAACTTCTGCCAAGCCAATTACAACAAATAATAAAAAGAATAGATATTTTTATAATCAATTAGATGACAGTTCAAAAATGATATATGATAAATTATATGAAAATAGAGAAAATTTAAAAACTGGAACATATAAAATAGATTTCGGAAATGTTTTTCAAGCAATGTTATCTCAAAGTAATGGTGAACAAGAATTAAAAAAACAATATCAATCTGCAATAGAAGCATTAACATATGAAAATCCAGAAATATTTTATTTAAATGCAACAAATATGTTTATTAATATAGAAAAAACAACTAAATTGACAAGTGTGAAATATAATGTTTATATAGATAATGGAAATAAAGTTAATTACTTAGCAGATGGTTTTAAAGGAAAAGACGATATTGATGCATATCAAGTAAAAATAGAAAAAGTTAGAGATTATATTGTGGAAAAAGTTAAAGACAAAAGCGATTATGAAAAAATAAAACTTATACATGATTATTTAAGAGATACAATTGAATATGATTCAACCGTTTCTAAAGATAATATATATGATATATATGGTGCATTAATATTGAGAAAATGTGTATGTGAAGGATATGCAAAATCACTTCAATATTTAATGAATGAATTAGAAATTGATAATGTTATAGTAATAGGAACGGGAACAAATAGTTCTGGAAAAACAGAAAATCATGCATGGAATTATGTTTTGCTTGACAATAATTGGTATGCTGTAGATGTTACTTGGGATGACCCAATTTTGTTTGGAGATGGAGTTTTACCAGAAAAATCAAAATATAAATATTTTTTGAAAGGCTCAAATACAATGAATCAAAATCATGTAGTATCTGGAAAGTTTACAGATGGAGGACAAGAGTTTATTTATCCGACTTTAAATATTAAAGATTATGAATAAGAAAGGGAGAAAGGTTGAAAAATAATTACAATTTTGGCTGCTTCAAATTTCATTTAAAACGCGGTTACATACACCACGTATGCGCCCTTGCCTTTTAAATAAAATTTTCAGCTCTGCATACTGAGGCTGTAACAAGCAAGCTTTAACAGCCTCAGTGATTGCCAAAATTTAATTCTTTTTCAACCAAAATTTGAGATTAAAGAAAGGGTGAAGAAATGTTAGAGTTAGAAGAAAATTCAAGAAAATTGGAGATGTTAAAAGAAAAAATAAAAAGTTTAGGTGAGTCCCTTTGACATAGATAGATTAGAAAAGGAATTAAAACAATTAGAAGAGCAAACTGTACAAGAAGGATTTTGGCAACAAGAATCAAATGAGACTGGAAAAGTATTAGCACAAATAAAGCAAATAAAAAATAAAGTGACAAAATATAGAAAGATAGAGCAAGCAATTACAAATCAACAAGAATTAACAGAACTTGCAAATTTAGAAAATGATGAAGATGTAGCAAAAGATATAATAAAATCTACTACAAAACTAGAAGAAGATATAGAAAAACTACAGCTAGAAACCTTGTTATCTGGTAAATATGACAAAAATAATGCAATACTAACATTGCATCCAGGTGCTGGTGGAACAGAATCACAAGATTGGGCAGAAATGCTATATAGAATGTATACTAGATGGGCAGTAAAAAATGGATATGAAGTAAAAGAGTTAGACTATTTAGAAGGAGAAGAAGCTGGAATAAAGAGTGTAACATTTGAAATTGTTGGAGAAAATGCATATGGATATATGAAGGGCGAAATGGGAGTACATAGACTTGTAAGAATTTCACCATTTGATGCAGGAGGAAGAAGACACACATCATTTGCATCTTTAGAGGTATTGCCAGAAATTACAGATGATATACAAATAGATATAAATCCAGATGATTTACGAATTGATACTTATAGGGCTTCAGGAGCAGGAGGTCAACATATAAATAAAACTTCATCTGCTGTAAGAATTACACATATTCCAACAAATACAGTAGTTGCTTGCCAATCAGAACGTTCACAAATTCAAAATAGAGAAACAGCAATGAAGATGTTGAAATCAAAACTCCTTAATTTAAAAGAAAAAGAGCAAAAAGAAACTATTGATGAATTAAAAGGAGATCAAAAAGACATTGCTTGGGGAAGTCAAATACGCTCATATGTCTTTTGCCCATATACATTGGTAAAAGACCACAGAACTAATTATGAGGTTGGAAATGTAGAAAGCGTAATGGATGGAAATATTGATGGTTTTATAGAAGCATATTTAAAATGGAACATGTAATATTAACATAAAATATAATAATAGTAATGGTATTTAAATAAATACTGTTACTATTATTTTTTATACAAAAACGAGGTTGAACATGGATACAATAGTAATTAAATTTGGAGGAAGCTCAGTTGCAGATAATCAAAAATTGCAAACTGTTGCTAGTAAAACAATAAAATTATATGAAGAAGAAAATAACATTGTTGTTGTGGTATCTGCTCAAGGAAAAACAACAGATAAACTTATAAAAGAGGCAGAAGAATTATCTTTAAAACCAGTTGATAGAGAAATGGATGCATTACTTAGCAGTGGCGAACAGATGAGTGCAAGCAAATTAGCAATATTATTAAATTATTTAGGATATGAAGCAATATCACTTACAGGATGGCAAGCAGGAATTCATACAAATACTGAAAATCAAAATGCTAAAATAGAATATATAGATTCACAAAGGATAGAAAAAGAATTACAAGAGGGAAAAATAGTTGTTGTTGCTGGATTTCAAGGAGTAGATGAAAATAATAATATAACTACATTAGGTAGAGGCGGTTCAGATACAACAGCAGTGGCATTGGCAGCAGCTTTGCATGCTAAACAATGCTATATATATTCAGATGTTGATGGAATATACAGTGCAGACCCCAATAAGGTTAAACAAGCTAAGAAGTTAAAAAATATTTCTTATGAAGAGATGCATGCTTTAGCAAGTGAAGGTGCGAAGGTTTTACATGATAGATGCGTAGAAATTGCAGAAAGAAATGATGTCCCTGTAATAACTGGTTCTACATTTAATGATAATCCTGGAACGGAAATAACACATAAACTAGAGGCTTCTGGAATTAAAAGTATTGTGAAAAAAGATGTTTCTAGAGTTTCTGTTATAGGTTTTGGAATTAGTTCTAGAGACGAAATACTTGATGATATATTAGAAATTGCTGATAAAAATAGCTTAGAGATTTTTAATATTGATATTAGTAGAACTAAAATTTCTGTTGTTTTCAAAGAAATAGTTAAAGATGAGATTTTAGAGGAATTACATCAATGTTTAAAGTGATTAAATATACTAATAAAAGCAAAAAAATTCTTTGAGTTATATACTTAAAGAAAAAGTTCAAACTTAAATAAAGCCTGTAGTTTCAAGAACTACGGGCTCATTTACACTTAGAGAAATTTATACTTTCTGACAATGAAAAATATTTCATAAAATGTCGAAAAAAGTATTGATAAAACCAATTCTTATTGGTATAATGAACTAGATTTAGTTTCTTTAAGTATATAACTTAAGGGAAAATATGCACAAAAGAAAGTTTTAAATAATAAGCATTATTTTTGTAGCAAATGAAAAGAAGGGAGAAGATGCGAAAATGCGAAGAGCAAACAACAAGGTGGTTGGTGGAATATTGTTAT
>CAKPHD010000050.1 GCA_934155625.1 uncultured Clostridia bacterium | reverse complement strand
GTATTGTATTTTTGTTGGATCATTGTTTGTATTTTGAGGATTATCAACTTCATTTATTTCAAAGCTTCCTAAATTTTCTTTAGCAATGCCTAATAAAGTTTTTACATTTTCCGCGCTTACTTCGTCACCTGTAAAAAATTCAAATTTTGCATTAAATTTATTAATATCTATTTGTGTCATTTCACTTTCAGGCACATCTTTTTTGTCATCTGTATTTTGCGTAAGTCCTAAGTTTTCTTTTAATAACTCAATTCTGCTAAGTACTTTTTCTGGAACTCTTTTCTTTAATTGTTCTATAATATTTTTTCTAACATCTTCTGTTGCATTATTTAATACAAAGTTATTTTCGTCTGATAATGTTTGCATTTTTTCAAAGTCACTTCCCATTGTTGTATCATTTTCTAGAACAATTGAAGCTGTTAATATGTCTTTTTTATAGTTAATTGCTGTACTTAATTTCATACTTGCATCTGTTGCAGTTAAATCACTTGTTAAACTTATAGAATAATTTTCCTCTCCTTTTGTTACATCAACATTTACTTCAATATTTTCTTGAGTATCACTGCTCTTTTTAATTAGTTTTACATCATATTCTTCTACTTCATCACTATTTATTGAAGAAAATTGAATATTTGATTGCATTGCATCATTAGTTTGAGTATTTTCTATTACTACCTTTTCTAATTTGGCTAATTCTATTACAGTTCTTATATTATTTTTATTTTGCTCATATACAGTAATTTTTACTGCTGGTATTTCTTTTTCGTCTGTTAGTTCACTTATCTTTTTATCAATTGTATCTTGATAAGTTTCTTTGTTTGTTCCTACTTTGTCTAATATTATTTTTTCTTCTTTTAAATTATTTAAAACTTGTATTAATAGATTTTCTACTTGTTCACTTGTTAATGAAACTGTATAGGCCTTAGCTGAAACTGTTTTATTGTTATATGTTATTTTTACATCTTTATTACTTGCAAAAGTTCCAGCAGAAATTGTATCTGTTATTAAATTTGTATATTTATTTTTAAATTGTTGCCAATCATCATTTGATACAACTTCTTCGCTGATTTTTGATGTTCCATCTAGTACATCAATAAAATTTTCCAATGTATTTGTATCTGTTCCTATATCTGTTGCGATATCAGCTAATGTATTATCATTTTTAACTGTTATAAATTGTTTTACAACATCTGTAAATCTTATTCCATATGCATCTTGATCTTTTATTATTTCTGATTCAAGATATTTTTGATTTCCATACATTAATTGCCCATCTGTATAAAAATATTTATCTTCACTGTTTTTTTGTGTTTTTATTGTTGCTGAAAGATTATTAATATTGTTTGACACCTCTCCACCTTCTGAATAAGTTGTTTTTATTGTTGTATCAGATTCATATTTTTCTTGGTCTTTTAAATCTTCATATTTATTTATAGTTTTTATATTTGACATATTTCCAAAAAACTCTAAATTTTGAGATGCATATTTGGCAAATAGTTCTTTATCACTTTTAAATGTATCTGTCTTTAAATATAAATATCCAAATACTGTTCCAGCTACAGCTAGAACTAATATTAAAATTATAATTATTGCAATTACTAATCTTTTTTTACTTTTCATAATTGGTCTCCTTTATTTCCATATTGGTTTTATTTTTTTGATATTCTTTGTTTTACTGATTCATATACTATTATTCCTGTTGATACTGATGCATTTAATGATGTTACTTTTCCTTTCATTGGAATTTTTACATTAAAGTCACAGTTCTTTTTAACTTTTGCACTTATTCCTTTTCCTTCATTTCCTATTACTATTCCAAGTGGACCTGTTAAGTCTTGATTGTAATAGTATTTTTCTGAATTTATATCTGTCCCGCATATCCATAGTCCTGCTTGTTTTAGTTCTTCTATTGCATCTGATATATTTGTTACTCTTGCAATTTTCATATGTTCTACAGCTCCTGCTGATGCTTTGTTTACAGTACTATTTACTGATACAGCTCTTCTTTTTGGAATTATTATTCCATGCATTCCTGCTGTTTCTGCAGTTCTTATGATAGAACCTAAGTTATGTGGATCTTCTATTCCATCTAATATTAATACAAATGGATCTTCTTTTCTTTCTACTGCTTCTTGTAGAATATCTTGAATTTCTACATATTCAAATGGTGGTACTATTGCAATTACCCCTTGATAATTTTCTTCTTGCGCCATTTCGTCCATTTGTCTTTTATCTTTTTCTACTACTATTATTTTTCTTTCTTTTGCTATTCCTAGAATTTTGTTTATTGAGCCATGTCTTTCTCCTCTTGTTACATAGATTTTGTTTATGTCTTTTCCACTTTCTAATAATTCTAGTACTGAGTTTCTTCCTTCTATTTGGTCATCAAATCTTTTTTCCTCTCTGTCCTCTTGTCTTCTTTCTGGTGTTTCTCTATCTACTTTTCTTCTATCTGCTTGTTGTCTTCTGTCTTGTCCACTTCTTCTTTGATGTTCTCTTCTATTTACTCTATTAGTTCTCATTTTTTCCCCTTTCTTACTCATCATCTAATTTTAGTACTGATAAAAATGCTTCTTGTGGCATTTCTACATTTCCTATTTGTCTCATTCTCTTTTTTCCTCTTTTTTGTTTTTCAAGCAATTTCTTTTTTCTTGTTATATCTCCACCATAACATTTTGCTAATACATCTTTTCTCATTGCTGAGATTGTTTCTCTTGCAATTATTGTTCCTCCTACAACTGCTTGTAATGGTATTGCAAATAATTGTCTTGGTATTACTTCTTTTAGTTTTTCTACCATTTTTTTGCCTCTTGCATATGCATTGTCTTTAAATACTATAAATGATAGTGCATCTACTGGCTCTCCATTTACATGTATGTCTAATTTTACTAGTTTTGATTCTCTATATTCTTTAAATTCGTAATCAAATGATGCATATCCTTTTGTTTTTGATTTTAATGTATCGAAAAAGTCATATATTATTTCGTTTAATGGTATGTCATATATAATTGTTACTCTATTTTCATCAAGATATTTCATATCTATAAATGTTCCTCTACGATTTTGACATATTTCCATTATGTTTCCTACATATTCTTTTGGTGTCATTATATTTGCTGTAACTATTGGTTCTTCCATATATGATATTTCTACTTGTGGTGGTAAATCTGCAGGATTATAAACATCTAATATTTCTCCTGACGTTTTATGAACTTTGTATATTACTGATGGTGCTGTGGTTATTAGTCCTAAGTCAAATTCTCTATCTAGCCTTTCTTCGATTATTTCTAGATGTAATAATCCTAAAAATCCACATCTAAATCCAAATCCTAATGCTGCTGATGTTTCTGGCTCATATTCTAATGCTGCATCATTTAATTTTAGTTTTTCTAATGCTACTTTTAAATTTTCGTATTCACTTCCATCTATTGGATATAGCCCACAATATACCATTGGTGTTACTTTTTTATATCCTGGTAATGGTTGTTCTGCTGGATTTTCTTTTATTGTTATTGTATCTCCAACATGTATGTCTGTTAAACTCTTTATACTTGCTGCAATATATCCAACTTCTCCTGCTTGTATTTCTTTTACTGGCATATATTGCCCTGGTGCAAAATATCCTACTTCTACTACAGTAAATGTTTTTCCTGTTGCCATTAGTTTTATTTCGTCTCCGACTTTTACTTTTCCGTCTACTACTCTTACATATGCTACTGCACCTTTGTAATTATCATAATATGAATCAAATATTAAGCATTTTGTTTTAGCATTTTCGTCCCCTTTGGGTGCTGGCAAGTCTGTTACTATTCTTTCTAGTACTTCTTCTACATTTAGTCCTGATTTTGCTGATATACATGGTGCATCCATTGCTGGTATTCCTATTATATCTTCTATTTCTTGTTTTACTTCGTCTGGTCTTGCATTTGGCAAATCTATTTTATTTATTACTGGCAATATTTCCAAATCATTTTCTATTGCTAAATATACATTTGCTAATGTTTGTGCTTCTACACCTTGGCTTGCATCTACTACTAATATTGCTCCATCACATGCTGCTAAACTTCTTGATACTTCGTAATTGAAGTCTACGTGCCCTGGTGTGTCTATTAAGTTAAATGTGTATTCTTGTCCATCTTTAGCTTTGTATTTCATTCGCACTGCTTGAGATTTTATTGTTATTCCTCTTTCACGTTCTATTTCCATATTGTCTAAAACTTGTTCTTCCATTTCTCTTTGTGATAGAACTCCAGTTTTTTCTATTAGTCTATCAGCTAATGTTGATTTTCCATGATCTATGTGTGCGATTATACTAAAATTTCTTATATTTTTTTGATTCATGCTTCCTCCTGTTTTTTCTCATATTTCTTGGCTATTATATTATACCATGTTTCTTATTTTTTTTCATTACTTTTTATAAATTTTTACATTTTTTTTGCATTTTATATTTTATTAACATTTTTATTATATGCGAATTAATAATATATTGTTTTTTATACCTTGCTGTCGCAATCTCCATATTGAAGATAATTGTATGTAGATTGCTCCATATCGCATTCGCTTTGCTCATTTAGTCGCTTGCGCGGTATTGCAAAACAATATATTATTAATTCGCATATAGCATAAATATACATTATAATTAAAAAAGAAAAAACTGAGAAAAAATTTTGCTTTTTCCCCCAGTTTTAATTATTTTTTATTCTACTACTTGAACAGGTAAATATTTTACTCCCCATGCCACTGCTTCTGCATGTGAATTCATATATATATCTATTCTATTTCCTTGGATTGCTCCGCCTCTATCTTCTACAGTATATTCTTGACCATTTATATTTAATTTTGTTCCAAATGCAAATTGTCCTGATGCTGCTACTGTTTTTCCAGCAACCGCATGTGAACCTGATGCTGTTCTTCCCGTAACTTTTCCACAACATTTTGCACATGAACAATATGCTGTTACTTTAAATATTTTTGTTGGGCCTGTTGCTGTACTTGCACTTGCAGTATTTGTAGCTGTTTTTGCTACTGTGCTACCAGATCTTGATGTAATATTTCTTTGTACTTGAACTATTTTGTTTACTGGTTCTTTTACTACTGTTTCTGATAGTTTTGTTTTTTCAATTTCTTCTTCGTTTTGATATTTTACTTTATATGTTATTTCTTTTATTCCGTCTTCTCCTTGTTGTATTACTTTGTTTTTTGTGTCTTCTGAACCTTGTGATGCGTCTTTTGTAATTGTTTCGTATGGTATTGTTTCTTGTTCTACTACTATTTTTTCGATTATTGGTGAATAACTTTTTAATATTTCGTCTAATGATGTTTCTACTCCACTTTCTGATAATTTTGCTATTTGCACTTCTTGTTCTGATTTGTTTGTTATTACTATTTTGTTACTGTCTGTTATTTCATCATCTAAGCTTGGTGTTACTCTTTCATCATCTTCTACTACTATATTATTGTCTTCTAATATTTCTTCTACATTTGTTTTTGTTGTGACTACTGTCATTGTATATCCATTTGCCATTGTTATTTGTACACTTCTAATGTCTATTTCCGTAGCCATTACGGTTACTCCAAATACTAAAATTATTATCAAACTAATACCAATAATCTTCATGATAGAGATAGATGCTTCATCTTTTTTATCCATAAAAATCATTTTTCCTCCTTTTGACGACATTCTTATTATACACGTTTTATATTATTTTGTCAAATTTTTTGTTTTTGTGTTGCCAATTTCCGTAAGCCTTGGTAAATCTTGGTCTTATATATTATATGTTGCTTGTACTAAAAAAATTCATAAAATTTTTTTATTTTGATAATAAAAAAAGAGAGTAGTATCTATCCACTCTCTGCCTATATTTTTCTTAAAAAAGCGAAGCCCTAAAGCCAACGCTGACGTTACAAAAGCTCGTATTGAAGTAATTGTGACGAGATGCTGAAACATTGCTGCCGTCGTTATTAAAACTGCCTCCTCGAACGCCACAAGGACTACTTGTAACAGAACTATATTCTAAAGTCCACTCCCATACGTTTCCAGCCAAATCATATATTCCTTGTTTACTAAATGTATCGTTTGCTCCTGTTGATAATAATATGCTCAAGTTTGAAGTTTTTGTTCCATACTCTCCGCTTGTCCATTTTATACTACTAGTATATATCCCATATTTTGAATTTTTATTTGTTATATTCCATAAATTATTATTATAATTTCCCCATGTTACACTATTACTCTTTAAATCTGCTTGAGCAGTTCCTTTATTTTCTAAATATTTTAATACTAAATCCCATTGCACTCCAAACATTAAACTACTTGTATATTTTCCTGATTCCATATTACTTGCTAATGTTTGTGCTTGACTACATGTTACATAGTCATATGGATATGCATTTTGTTTTATTACTGGTGTTTCTGTTGGTGCAGTATTGGCATCACCAGCTGTTTTTGGCGCATCTTCTATTCCTGTTTCATATTTTCCAACATAAAATCCACCATTTTGATATATGCTTTTTAACATTTTTTTCTTTAGGTTATAATATTCTTCGCTTGTTAATCCCGTTGCCTCATCTGAGTAATATTTATCTTCACGTCCTGATTCTTTATAATCACTTGTATATTTATGTAAATCTGTTTCTATTGCTGTATATTCATTTTCAGTAAATTCTGTTATATTTAGTCCTGCTGTTGGATATACTTCATCTGTTTTTGGTACTTCTACCCATACATATTGGTTTCCTGTACTATCTTCTATTGTTAGTCCATTATCCAAATTTGTTCCGTTTACTTGTTTAAATCCTTTTGGTAAATATGTTCCTGCTGTTGTTTTATTGCTTGATACTGTTGTTGAACCTCCGTTTATTTCTTCTCCTGGTTGCTTTGGCTCTGCTGTTATACTTACACCTATGTTAGAGGTCAAATCTTCTTTTGTTTCGTCTATTGGCGTTTTTAATAATTTTATTGTAACTGTTAATGTTGTTTCTTCCCCATCTTTTAATGTTGTTTTATCTAATTTACTTATTACCTCGAAATAATCACTATTTGAGCTTGTCGCTTCTGCTGTTAAGTCTGCAGATAAATCTTGGCTGTTATTTTTTACTGTATATGTTGCTGTTGCTGTATCTCCTTTGGCTGTTAGTCCTGCTACTTCTATTGTTCCTTCTGTTTTCTTATTTTCATTTATTGTTGCTGTTGTTGTTCCTTTTCCACCTGTTGATGGTGTTCCAGTAAACTCTACTACAAAATTTGTTTGGCTTGCTTCTGATTTTGCTGTTCCATTTATATTTAATGTTACATTTGTTATTGCAGCATACCCCACAGCTACCAGTATTATCGCTAGTAACACTATTCCTCCAACTACTTTGTTGTTTGCTCTTCTCATATGTTTGTTCTCCTTCCATTTTTTTCTTCAAGTAGCATACTTAAAGAAAAAAGAAAAACGCATAAAGATTAGTATTACCAGGCTATACACGATTTTAAAATTTATAAAAAATAGCAATTTAATTGATTAAAAATATTTTATTATAATTGTCGAAAAAAGGTTGATAAAATAGACTTTTATTGTTATAATGAAATTGAATTATTACATCTTTAAGTATGCTACTTAAAGAAATTTTTTTAACATTTTATTTCATATAAAAAGTTATTTTATTCTAAATATTGAC
>CAKPHD010000049.1 GCA_934155625.1 uncultured Clostridia bacterium | reverse complement strand
ACTAATTTCTTGTGTATTATTTTTAATATTTTTGTCTGTTGCTTGGTACATTTATTATCTTAACACCGTTGTCGAAATTTGTCAACACTTTTTTAAAATTTTCTTAAAATATTTTTAAAATATTTTAAGAAGTGTTTTCTTTTCGCTTGGTGCTCAATTATATTAACATCTTTCTTCTCATAAGTCAATACTTTTTTGAAACTTTTTTTAATTTCTGCTATTATAGACATTACAACTCTCACAGTACATAAAATCTTATATTTAGAAAAACAATATATTATTATTTTTTCTAAAGTACATATATCTTAGCTACGATTATTTAAAATCTTTAGTATAAGTACACAAAAGCATTATCTAATAACTAAATCTCCACCAAGATCAAATCATCACTTATACACTTTATATTTTCCCAAGGAATTATAATATCATTGCTATTAGAAAACAAGCTCATCAATTTATTAGTCCCACCAGGCACAATTATAGAAGTTATCCTTCCTGTATCTAAATCCGCACACACATCTTGAACAAAACCTAATCTTCTTCCATCACATATATTGATAACTTCCTTATGTTTAAAATCCAATCCTTTATCTCCCATAGCATATAATCTCCTTATCTCAAATATTTTCTTATATATATTATATGAAAATATTTCAGAATTGTTACATATCTAATTATTTATAATACCTTTTTATATTTTCTAATGCATTTTTTTCTAAACGCGATACTTGTGCTTGTGAAATTCCAATTTCTTCTGCTACTTCTGTTTGAGTACGTCCATCAAAATATCTTTTTATAACTATCTTTTTTTCTTTTTCATTAAGTTTCTTTAGCGCTTCTGCTATTGTCATATTATCGGCCCAATTTTCGTCACTATTTTTTGCATCTTTAACTTGGTCCATTATATAAATACTTTCTGAACCATCATTATATATTGGTTCTTGCAATGAAACTGGATCTTGAATAGCATCAAAACTAAATGCAATCTCTTCTTTTTCAACTCCCAATTCTTTTGCGATTTCTTCTATACTTGGTTCTCTCCCTTTCTCTTTATTAAACCTATCTTTAAATTGTATTGCCTTATATGCCAAATCTCTCACAGACCTGCTAACTCTTATTGTATTATTATCTCTTAAATATCTTCTTATCTCTCCAATAATCATCGGTACTGCATAAGTACTAAATTGTACATTTTGCGACAAATCAAAATTATCTATAGATTTTATTAATCCAATACATCCAATTTGAAATAAATCATCTGCATTTTCGCCTCTTCCATAAAATCTCTGTATTACACTTAATACTAATCTCAAATTACCTCTTATAAATATAGCTCTAGCTTCTTCATCTCCTTGTTTTATCTTTATAAATAGTTCGTCTTTTTCTTTATTTGTTAGTACTGGTAGTTGTGATGTATTAACTCCACAGATTTCTACCTTGTTAATCAAATAAAAAACCTCCTTTGGAAATAACGTTATTTTTATTATTTCCAAAAAAGGTATTATTTATTCTTTTATTGAAAATTTGATTTTGCAAATTCTTTTAGCTTTTCTTCAACTTCTTCTGCTGAAGACATATTTAAAATTTCATCAGCTAACACTTTACAATCAAACTTTTCTAATTCACTAATTCTTTTTCTAGCTCTCAAAATACTATTTGAATTCATTGAAAACTCATCTAGTCCTAGTCCTATTAATAACGGAATATACAATTCATCTCCAGCTGCTTCTCCGCACATTCCACAAAATATTCCTGCATCATGTGCACCATCTATAGCTTGCTTAATCAATTTGATTACTGCTGGATGGAATTTTGTATATAATTTTGAGATTTTCTCATTGCCTCTCTCAACAGCAACTGTGTATTGTATCAGGTCATTTGTTCCAATACTAAAGAAATCACACTCTTTTGCTAGTCCATAAGAAATTAATGCTGCTGATGGTATTTCTATCATAATGCCAACTTTTATATTCTTTTTATAAGATATATTTTTAGCATCTAATTCTTTCTTGCATTCTTCTAACACTTTTTTAGCCTCTCTTAATTCTTCTATTGAAGATATCATTGGAAACATTATTGATAAATTTCCATAAGCACTTGCTCTTAATATTGCTCTCAACTGTGTTTTAAATAATGCTACATTATCTAAACAAAGACGGATTGCTCTATATCCCAAAAATGGATTAGACTCTTTATCTAAATGTAGATATTTCAATTCTTTATCTCCACCTACATCTAAAGTTCTTATAATAACAGGTCTGTCTTCCATTTTTTCTGCTACTTCTTTATATGCTTCAAACTGTTCATCTTCAGTTGGCATATTCTCACTATCCATATATAAGAATTCACTTCTAAGTAATCCAACACCTTCTGCTGTATTTCTTAATATTACTTCTACATCAGATGGTGTTCCTATATTTGCAACAAGTTCAACAACATATCCATCCATTGTTTTTGTTACTTCTTCTCTGTATTTTTCTAGTTCTTCTTTTTCTTTTGTAAGTTTTTCTTCTAATTTTTCTAAACTTTCTTTTTCTTCTTGTGATGGATTCAAATATATTTCTCCCGTTTCACCATTTATTCCAACATAATCTCCATTTCTGAAAATCTTAGTTGCATCTTCAACTTTGGTTATTGCTGGAATTGCTCGTGTTCTTGCCATTATTGATGTGTGCGAATTTTCTCCTCCTAATTCTGTTATTATTCCAGATACATTTTTAAAATCTAATTTAGCTGTATCTGATGTTGTTAATTCTGTTGCAACAATAATAGTATTAGGATTCAATTTACTTATATTAATAGTTTGTTCATTTAATAATTTAGCAAGAACTCTATCTTTAATGTCTGCTATGTCTCTAGATCTTCCTGCCATATATTCATCATCCATATTTTCAAATATTTGTATAACACTATTGAAGCCAACTTCTACTGCATATTCTGCATTATATTTTAAGTCTTTTATTCCATTTTCTGTTTCTTGAGTCAATGCAGGGTCTTGCAATATCATAAGATATGCTGACATTATTTCTTTGTCGGTTCCACTAGACTTATTTACTATTTCTTCTGTTTCTTTTGTTACTTCTTCTATTGCTTTTTTTAATCTATCCATTTCGGCCTTTGAATCTTCTACTGTTGTTTTTTCAATTTTTCTTTCTTCATTTTTTAATATTACTGTATTTCCAAAACCTACTCCTACGGATACACCTTTTCCTTTTATCATGTGTTCCCTCCTATATTCTATATAGAAATTTACTCTCCGAATTTATTTTCGAATCCTTTTAAGATTTCTTCCATCGCAGTTTGTTCATCTTCTCCGTCACATTCTATCTCAATTTCAGTTTTTGCTTTTATTCCTAAAGACATTATTCCTAAAATTGATTTTGCACTTGCAGTCTTTCCATTTGCATTTAAATTTATATTACACTTAAATGTAGCTGCTAATTTTGCTAGCTCTCCTGCTGGTCTTGCATGTAATCCTGTTTCATTTTGTAATATTACTTTTTCTTTTATCATTTTGTTCATCCTTTCTATTGCTTATTTTGTTTTTTCATATTCTGGCAAATTATTTTTCAATATTGTCATTACTCCCATTGATACTAATGAACCAACTAATATTGATATCAAATACCAAATAGGATGTCCAATTGTTGCTATTACGAATATTCCTCCATGAGGTGCCATTAATGTACAATTAAATGCCATTGATAATGCTCCTGTTACAGCTGAACCTAAAACAAATGCTGGTATTGTTCTTAATGGGTCTGCTGAAGCAAATGGTATTGCACCTTCTGAGATAAATGATAATCCCATTATATAATTTACATATGCTGCTTGTTTGTCCTTTTTTGCTATTTTCTTTGGGAAGAATGTTGCTAATAATGCAATTGCTAATGGTGGTACCATTCCTCCTGCCATTACTGCTGCCATTATTTCATATTGTCCTGATGCTAACATTCCTGTTCCAAATGTATATGCTGCTTTGTTTACTGGTCCTCCTAAGTCTATTGCCATCATTCCACCTAAGATTGCTCCTAATAATACTTTATTTGCAGTACTCATTGATGATAAATAATTGTTTATTCCTGTATTTATTGCTCCTACATATGGATTTATTAATAGCATGAATACTCCTATTAACGCAATTCCAAATACAGGATATAATAAAATTGTTTTTATTCCTTCTATACTTTCTGGCAAATAACTACATAATTTTTTCAATCCTAAAACTATATATCCACCTGCAAAACCTGCAATTAATGCTCCTAAAAATCCTGAACTTACTAGTGTTACTGTACTATCTGTTAATGATGCAAATGTTGTTCCTTGTACTGCTAATATTCCACCTACAAATCCTACTGCTAAACCTGGCCTATCTGCTATACTCATTGCTATATATCCAGCTAAAATATATAACATTACATTAAATGCCGCTCCTCCGACTGTTTTAAAGAATGCTGCTAGTGGTGTATTCATACCAAAGTTTGATGGGTCTATACTATAGTCATCAAATAAAAATGCTAATGCTATTAATATTCCTCCACCTACTACGAATGGTAACATGTGTGTTACACCATTCATTAAATGTTTGTATATTTGTGTTCCTATTCCTTCTTTTTCATTATCATCATCTTGATTGTTTTTATTTTTTGAGTGATATACTTTTGCTTCTGGAGATAATACATGTTCTATTAATTCTTGTGGTTTATTTATTCCATCAGCAACTTTTGCTTTTACTAATTTTTTCCCGTCAAATCTTGATAAGTCTATTTTTGTGTCTGCTGCTATTATTACAGCTTTTGCATTTTTTATTTCTTCTTTTGTAAATTTGTTTTTTACTCCTGAAGAACCATGTGTTTCTACTTTTACTTTATGTCCTAATTGTTTTCCCATTTTTTCTAATGCTTCTGCAGCCATATAAGTATGTGCAATTCCTGTTGGACATGCTGTTATTGCAAGAATTTCATAACCTTTTTCTTCTTTTTTTGTTTCATTTAATTTCATTCTTTCAGCTCTGTCTATGCATAGCATAAATTCTGCTGGTGTTTCTGCATTTAATAATTCTTCTCTAAATTTTGTGTCCATTAATAATGTTGACAATCTGCTTAATACATCTAAATGTACATTGTCTTTTGTATTTGGTGCTGCAATTAAAAATATTAATCTTGCAGGTTGTCCATCTAAAGAATTAAATTCTACACCATTTGGAACTACCATTGCTGCTAATCCTGGTTTAGAAACTGCATCTGTTTTTCCATGTGGTATTGCAATTCCTTCTCCAATTCCTGTTGTTCCTTCTTTTTCCCTTTCTAATACTACTCTTTTGTATTCTTCTTTGTTAATAATGTTTCCATTATTAGCCATTAAGTCTACCATTTTACTGATAAGCTCTTCTTTGCTATTCGCACTGCCATTTATTTGTATGGCACTTGTGCTTAGTAAATCTGTGATTTTCATTTTTTATCATCCTTTCTTTAGTGTGTTCCATTATAGAACTTAATTTATTTCTTTTAATAGGTTAGCTACTTCTTCTGCTGTTGCTAAATTCATTGAAAATGCACTAGCACTTCCTGTGGCTATCCCAACTTTAAAAGCATACTCGTAATCTCCACTTTTTTCATATCCTGCTATAAACCCTGCTACCATGGAGTCTCCAGCACCAACTGTATTTAATACTTTTCCTTTTGGTGCATTTAAAAAATATTCCTTTTTTTCTAATGTTACTAATATAGCTCCTTCTCCTCCTAATGATATTAACACATTTTGTGCTCCCATTTCTTGAAGTTTTTTAGCATGTTCTACAATATCTTCTTTTGTTTCTATTTTTTCCTTGAATGTTTCTTCTAATTCTTCTTTATTGGGTTTTATTAAGAATGGTTTATATTTTAATACATTCATTAATAGTTCTTTTGTTGCGTCTACTATAAATCTTACTTTATTTTGCTCTAGTTTTTTACATATTATTTCATATATATCATTATTTATACATTTAGGTATGTTTCCAGCTAATATAACTGTATCTTCACTTTTTATATCATCAATTTTCTTAAATAATTCTTTTATATTTTCTTCAGTTATTTCTGGTCCATTTCCATTTAATGCTGTTTCTTCTTTTGAACTTATTTTCACATTTATTCTTGTTAAACCTTTTTCTACTTTTATAAAATCTGTTTTTATTCCTCTTTGTTCAATATCTCTTTTTAATTCTTCTCCTGTAAATCCTGCAATAAATCCTAATGCAGTGCTTTCTATCCCAAGGTTTCTTAAAACTGTTGATACATTTAGCCCTTTTCCTCCAGGTAATATTTTTTCTGTTTGTGTTCTATTTATTTTTCCAACTTCAAAGTTATTCACTTGTGATATGTAGTCTAATGCTGGATTAAATGTTATTGTATATATCATTCAATTCACCTCATTTTGATACAATATTATCATACTTGTTTTTAATTTACAATAGAATTTTTTATATTTAATTAAAAAAAAGAACTATAATTTTACAATTTAATTATAGTTCCTTTTTTATTCGATTTTTTATGCATTTTGTGATGAACCTGTTTCATCATTAAATGGTATAAATTTATTTACTATACTTCCTGTATCTATTGATACATCTGCGTCTGTTTTAAACATTGCAAATGATGTATTAATTTTATTATCTACTAATTCTTCTACTTCATCTTGTGTTGCATGTTCTGCTAATACAAGTTCACTTACTAATATTTGCTTAGCATTATGTAACATTTTCTTTTCGCCTGTTGATAATCCTTTTTCCTTTTGTTTAAAGCTTAAGTTTCTTACAACATCTGCAATTTCATATATATTTCCACTTTTCATTTTATCCATATTTTCTCTGTAACGTTTGTTCCAATTTTTTTCCATCTCTGTTTCGTCTTGTTCAAGTACATTAATTACTTTCTCTGCTTCTGCTTTATCAATTACATTTCTAATGCCATGTTCTTCTGCTGTTAATGTTGGTACCATTACTTTTACTTCTCCTGGCATTTTTAATATATAATATGATTGCTTTTCACCTAATATTTCTTTCTCCTCTATTGCGTCAATTACCCCTGCTCCATGCATTGGGTATACTACTTTGTCTCCTACATTATACATGTAAGTCACTCCTTCCAAGTCTTTATATTTTGGTTTTCAATCATAATCTCTTTATTTTCTCAACCATTCCTATTATACCACAAAAAATGGCAAAAGTCAAAGTTTTTGCCATTTTTTTTAATATTTTCCTTATCAATATTTATAGTTTATTTGTTGGTTGAACCAAACCCTCCTGTTCTAGTACCTTCAGCATTATCACCGTCAACTTTGTAATATTTTGCAAATATTACTTGCCCAATTACGTCTCCTTTTTTTATTTGTACATCATGGTCAAAAAAGTTATAATATGCATACATAAAATGTCCATCATTGCTCTCATTTCCATAATAATCACAATCTACTATTCCTACACTATTCGCTAATACTAATCCTTTTTTTCCTGGATTAGAACTTCTATTTACTAACATATAATATTCATCCTCTGGGCAATAGGCCTTTAATCCTGTTTTTACTAAAGTTGGTTTTATTCCTGGTTTAAATGCAGGTATCACAACATCTTCTGCTGCTTCTACATCATATCCTGCTGAATATTTTGTTTTTCTTTCAGGTAAATTAATATTTTTATCCTCAAATCCTTTTGCTATTTCAAATCCTCTTATTCTTTCCATTATTATCATTCTCCTTTTCTTGTCATATTTTTTCATATTCTTTTTTAATTGTCAAGTATTCCTGCAAAACAAATAAAAAAGATATTGTAGGTTTGTCAAACATATGTCACACTTTATTGATAAATATAGTGTTTCATATACCTTATGTGATATTCATCCTCT
>CAKPHD010000048.1 GCA_934155625.1 uncultured Clostridia bacterium | reverse complement strand
GTGAGACAATTAACACAAGGTGTATGTCCAGCTGAATTAGAACGAGCAGGACTTGGAGCATACTACACAGATCATGGGGTGGGTTTGGAATCTATCCAAAAAGAATTTAAATAAATAATTGATTAAAAAAATCAAATAGTTCTTTTTCATGAACTTTAAAAAATAAATTAGAATTTTGCCTTCCGCAAAATATGTATCGTATAAAAATTGTATTATCTTTTTCAGAAATATAATAAATAATTCTATATTTTTCACAGATACGTTCTCGAAACTGCTTGTCCGAAAGTTCGGGGACATATCTACCAATATAAGGCGAATCTTGTAAATCATAAATTGCGTCATATATTTGATTAACTATTCTACTTGCATAATTAGAAGAAATATTATATGAGTAGTCATATATATCTGTAATTGCAGACTTTGCATCATCCGATATTATTATTTGCATATTTCGCCTCCAATTCATTAATGTGTTGTCTTAATTCTTCTAATGTACAAACTTTACCATTTTTAATATCATCTTCACTTTCTTGAAGTTTGGCAAAGAAAAATAAATCATAAATAATATCATATAGAGTATTTTCTTGTACATTTACTTGATTTAAAGTTTTTTTCATAAAATCCATTAATATAACCTCCTTTTAATTTGGATTTTTATCTTCAAGCATTTCTTTTAGAGTTTCATAATTAAAATGCTTATCAGTACCAGGAATAATAGTTGTTTCATCTTCGCCATACCTTTTAATATATTCCATCATAAGTTTAAAAACCATTTCTGTTGGTTTTAATCCATCGAAATAATCATCAGGTACTGAATTAACAATATCTATCATTCTTTGTTTTACATCTGGCATATTTGTCAACTCCTTTCTTAAGATTTATAAATAGTATATCATAAAATTAAATTAATTACTACGATTTTAATGTGAAGAATTGGTAAAACTTATACAATATACTAGAAATTCCAATGAATAACAACATCTTGAGTATTTTTTTGCTTGTCTTTTTCTCCAATTTCAATATAATCTATGAAACTATTTACAATATCATAATTAAGTTCTTTAAAATCTTTAAAGTGATTAATTATTTTTTCTTTTTGTTCTTTTAAAAATTTACTGTTTAATTCTTTTTCTTTTAAACTAGATAAATCATTTTGGACTTTTTCTAATTCTTTTTGCTTTGCTGATTTATCAGATAGAAAAGAAGAGTTTAATTCATCAAATACATCTTCTGGAACTTTGCCACTTACTTTGTTTAAATACAATTCTTTTATTGCTTTATTTATATCTTCCATTTCTTTAGAAAGTATATCTACTTTCTTTTGCAATAACTTAGTTTTATTTAAGTTATCGTTTGAAACAAATAAATCATCTGATATATTGTCAAAATTATAAAAAGCTAATATTTTTTCTCTAATTTTTTCAGTTACTAAATTTTTTAGATTTTCGTAACCAATAGAATGGGTTGTACAAGTACCATATAATTTTTTAGAGCCTTTACAAGAAAAGTAAATGTAACCTCTATCATTTTGACATTTATAAAGTTTTGTACCACAATCTAGGCATACTAGCTTATTTGCAAATAGATGTACTTCGCCATTTTTGCATCTTCTTGTTTTGCTTTTGAAAATCTCTTGAACTTTGTAAAATTGTTCTTTCGTAATAATAGGCTCGTGGGTATTTTCTACAATAATCCATTCTGATTTAGGCTGATTCTTCATTTTTTTAGATTTGTAGCTAACCTTTCTATTATAACCTTGTACCAAATTGCCAATATAAACTTCGCTTTTTAATATTTTACTAACTGTAGATTCACACCAATAATCAATATTTTTGCCTTGATTTTTAAAATTTATTCCTTGTGATTGTTTATATTTAGTAGGTGTTAAAATTCCTTTATCATTTAATATTTGAGCAATTTTAGTAACACCACTTCCTTGTTCATAAAGGTTAAAAATTAATTTAATAACATCAGCTACTTCTTTATCAACAACAAGTTTATTTTTATTATCTGGACTTCTTTTATAGCCATAGCAGACAAAAGAGCCAATATGTAATCCTTGTTTTCTTTTACTATCAAATGTTTTTCTAATATTTTCTGATAAATCCTCTAAATACCATTCATTAACTAAACCATTAATTTGTCTTGATTTTTTGTTTCCTTTGTCTAAAGTATCAACATGATCTACAGGGCTTACAAACCTTATATTCCACTCAATAAATTTATTGTGCAAGTATTTTTCTACTATTTCCATATCACGAGTAAATCTGCTTTGTGTCTTACAAAGTACAATGTCAAACTTATGATTTTTAGCATCTTCTAATAATTTATTAAATTCAGGTCTTTCGCTGTCGATTCCAGAATAGTCCTCATCACAGTAAATGTTATAAATATCCCAACTCCTTTCTATTGCATAATTAATTAGCATAGATTTTTGATTTTGGATACTTTCGCTTTCATCATTTTCATGAAGTTTGTCATCATCTTCACGAGAAAGCCTACAATAAATTGCCACTTTCATAAGTTTACCCTCCAATCGGTAAACTACTCATTTTGTACAAGCACATTATACAAGAATAAGTAGTTTTAATCAATGCTATTCGCAAATTCTTTTACAATTAACTTATTAACAATTGCTTGTATATATTTTGTAATATCATCTACATTGTCATATTTATTTTTCTCAATAACATTAAAATTAACTTTTTCACACATAGCAAGTTCCTCCTTTTAGGCAGGAGTCCTAATACTCCTGTTATATTAATTTGTATTCAAAAGGGCTTGTATTTGTGCAAAAAAGCAAAAAAATAAGAAAAGTTCCAGTTGTCTTGTGCTTCGCACAGACCTTTAATGGTAACTTTTCTTGTTACTGCGAAAAAATTACATTTTTTCTTCGTAATAAAGCCCTTTTTAGTTTTAAAATAATTAACATTTAATTTTCCTCATTTCTTACATAGAAATTTCATTATTTACTAAAACAATAAAAGTTTTTATACTTTTGAGTTGTAATAGGTATATTCATATTGATAATCTTTGGAACATCATTACAAACTTTTATACCTTTATTTAGCCTTAAATTTCCATTTTTATCTCTGTGATAAATACTAGAATTATATTTTGCAAAAGTATAATCATTCATATAGCTATTAAAATAAGATAATTCTAATGAGTCTTGATATTGCAATGCTTTTAATTGCTCATAAGAATTATCTTCTTTCTTTAATCTAACATAATTTTTAAAATATTCTTTCATATAGCCTTTTCTTGTAATAGCATTTTTATCTTTACGAAGTTGTTTTTCTTTTTTACATCTACTATCACTATTAACTACTTTTGAAACATATTGTTTGCTAACACCTACTATGTTAGCAATATCCTTTTGTTTTAGATGTTTATTATAGTATAAATCTAAAATATTCTCTTGATTATTCAACTTTAAAAACCTCCTTCCTTTATTTAGTTGACTTTTTGTTTGTAAGTTTTTAAACATAAAAAATCTATTAGTTATTCTTTTAATAACTAAACTTAATAAAATTTCCTTAAAACTTGACAACATTTATAGTTGGTAGTACAATAATATTGTAAACACATTTGAAATTATTGTTTAATATTGTTAATATAAATATTAACATCATATTAATTGCTTGTCAACACATTTTAAAAATATTTTTAATATTTTTTACAAAGATAAATTTTAGGGGGAAATATTTATGAGAGAATTACCTCGTGGAACGATTGAAGAAGGTTTTTATTTATGGTTTAATTTTGAAGAAAAAGAAGAATATTATGCGACACCATTATATTTATATAATGTAAATAGAAAGAGAATAGATAAAAACATAGAAACAAGATTATGTTTAGAATTGGAAAAAGATATATCTAAGACAAAATTAAATAAGAAAAAAGAAATAGCAAGGCATCCTGCTACTATCTATATTCATTATGTAGAAAATTTAGGTGCAATTTTAATAAACTTTTTAAATGCAGATTTTACTACTTATGAAACTGCATATAACACCTTCTTTTATGCCTATGGATATGAATTAATAAAAGAATATGTACCATATCAATATACTAAAAATAATGAGTTTATTGATGATATTGAATTTAGAAAGATTATAAAGGACATATATGACACAAGTAGTGATAGTCTTATAGAATGGCAAGAAAACTTTAAAAAATGTGTAGATTTCGTTTACAATTTAAATGGAAATGAAGATTTAAAAGAAGAAAATAAATTATCAAAATTTATTGCTTTTACAATAAAAGATAGTGATTTTTATACATATTCACAAGGAATAGAAGTTATAACGGATAATTACATAAACATACATAACAAACATCATTATGATACTTTAGAAAAATTGATAAAAGAGATAGATAATAAAAATCAAGAATTAGAATTACACAATGTTTATACAAGTAATAACTTAACAAGTATATGTTTTATGGTATTAGACCAAATTGTAAGACATGAGAACTTACAAATTAAAACTTGCTTAAATTGTGGCAGATATTTTATACCAACGTATAGACAAAATGAAATATATTGCGATTTAGCAAATGTAGATAAAAGTCCTACTTGTAGAGAAAAAGGTGCTGGAGAACAATATAGAAAAAATTTAGAGAATAACAAAGTACAAGCTCTTTATAGAAGAATATATCAGCAAAAGTTTATGACTGCATATAGAAACAAGGAAAGTAAAGCTATTCAAAAAGAATTTGACAAATGGAAAAAAGAAGCTAAAGATAAAATTAGTAAAATAAAAAAAGGCAAACTTACTGAAGATGAAGTTTATAAGTGGTTAGTAAAAAATAAATAAAAAAACATGATTAGAAATGAGGAAAGTAAATTGAATAAAATAGAAATAAAACCTACTACAGAAAATGTAATAGAAATGCTTGATAAAAATGCAATAGGAAGAAATCAATACATAAGTGCGTTTTTAGAAATGTTAGATAACATAGATGATAATTTTACCATTTTTATAAATGGAGACTGGGGAACTGGAAAGACCTTTTTTGTAAAGCAAGTATATACATTATTAACTTATTATAATCAATACATCAATAATGAAGTAGAAAATTTTAGACCCAAAATAGAAAATATTTTAAAACAAAATGAATTTAAAGACTTAAAATTAGAGAAAAACTTTGTACCAATATATTATAATGCTTGGAGTAATGATTCTCATATAGATCCTATAAACTCAATAATATTTAATATAATAAAAGAACATGATATTTTAAAAGATTATCAAAAAGAGTCAACAGATGTTATTAATAAAATTGCAAGCGTATTAGATATGTTTAATATTTGGTCAAATGGGAGTGTTAAAGAATTAGTAGATACATTTAAAGGAAAAGATATAATACCAGAAATTACAACAATTGAAAATTTAAAAGATACCCTTAATATACTATTAGATAAGTTATTAGCTGAACGTGGTGATAAATTAGTTATATTTGTTGATGAATTAGATAGATGTAATCCTCTTTATGCAATAAAATTGTTAGAGAGAATCAAACATTTTTTTGATCATGAAAATATAATATTTGTTTTTTCTGTAAATATAAAAGAATTAGCAAATACTATTTCTAATTATTATGGACAGAATTTTGATTCACATAGATATCTTAACAAATTTTGTGATTTAACAGTTGATTTGGCCCAAATAGATATAACTAATTTTATGAAGTTTTTAGGAATGGAAAAAAACTCATATTGGTTTAATGAAATTGTGTTTGAATTTATTAATATATATCACTTTACCATGAGAGATTGTATAAGATATTATCAATTATTAAGTGTAATAGAGGAATTTTCAAATACATCTACACGTTTTAGATTTGGAGAGGAAAATGGTAAAGAATTAATTAAGGTTTTCTTTTTACCAATATTACTAGGTATTAAAGTAATTGATTTAAAACTATACCTAGATATTATAAAC
Organism: uncultured Clostridia bacterium; assembly: GCA_934155625.1. Lineage (GTDB taxonomy): Bacteria > Bacillota > Clostridia > TANB77 > CAG-508 > CAG-269. The sequence goes on along the minus strand of CAKPHD010000048.1, from coordinate 3,008 downwards.
GGAAACGGATATAATAAATTTTTTGAAGTTATCAATAAAATAGATGTTGCAAAAGAAGGATTAAACTATTATATGAATAAAGATACAGACGGGAAAATTTCAGATGAAAGTTTTAAAAAGCAACTCTTAGATATGTATAATGCAATATTTAATCATAAAAATGATTATAAGGAATATAGAAATAGCCAAATTACATTAGATAGATATTCATATAATTATCTTATGGAAGTATTAAGTTTATTAAGAAAGGGTCTAAAATATAAATAAAATGGTTATGCGTTATATAATAAAATACAGTATAACCATGTTGTTCTTTTGGAAAAGTCAAATTTGCAATTTATGTTAATTTGTAGTATAATGTACATAGGTACTTTTGCACTAATAATTTATAAGATGCTATGTATAGCAGAACGGAGGATTTTCTATGTTAAAGCACTTTGTTGAATTTTCGTATCCTGGCATTTTTTTTAGCGAATACTCTCATGAGGAAATCGCAGAGCGGAAGCCTGAACTGGTAACCGTTCCCAAGGAGGCATTTGCCTACCGTTTCTTTGATCAGGTACAGACTGTTGTTGAGGGAGAACTGTTGACAGGAGAGCGCAAAAACTATTCTAGGTATACTTACTTTGGTAAGGTATACACTCTGGAAGAGGTTAAGAAAGAATTTCCTGAGTATACTACTCTCATCAGCAACATGGAATGTAACGGATGGAACAGAGTCGTTAGGACTCGTAGAGGCAACTGGCAGCCTCTCGAAGAAGGTGACACGGTTATAGAGTAATGGCTCATAGAGCCCTCTAACAAAGAGGTGGGGAGAAAGTGATAATACACACTCCCTACTTCTTTGTTTTTATATTATCTTTCTAAGCCCCATTCTTTTTCTCTTTCTTCATGTTCTAATTGTTTTACAGGGTCAATAAAAGTACGGGTTTCTTCTTGAAAATCCTTAATTAATTCTTTAGATTCGCCTAAACCTAATTTCTTGCAAATCCAAATTATAAATTTATCAACAGTTTCATAAAACTTATCAATAATTTTGTATAAACGATTATTTTCTTTCTCTAATTCCCTAATTTTACTTTTATATTTATATTCAATGTTAAATTCCTTATTTTGAAATTCTTGTTCTAATTCAGTTTTTCTATTATTGTAATCAAAATCAAGATTACTGCTTTTTCTTTTATATTCATTTTCCAAGTCATTAACTTTATTATTTAATTTCTCATTATCTGCAATTATAGAATCTCTTTCTTTTTGGTATTTTTCTGCTTCGCCAATGACTTTTGATTGTTTCGATAATTCTTTATGCAATGCTAAGTTATCTTTGTATAATTCTTTAATTAATTCATCTTTAGGTTTTATAATTTCTTCTAATATTTTCTCATCTCTCTTTCGTGAGAATTTACTAATATCAGTTAAATCTGGAACGTTTGGTAGTTCTAGTTTTATTTCATTTAAAATTTTTTTAGTATTATCATAGTTTGTAATCTTTTTATATTCTTCTACAGTATAATGCTTTCTATTAGTATCCTCTACAAACATACCTCTTTCTAGGTCAAAACCTTTTGATTTTACATGATTAAAATAGGCGTCTTGTAATTTTCTGTAACTATCTCGACCTTTCCAAAAATCTCTGCTACAGATTTTATCAATATTATTGCCGTCTTTATCTTTTGTATGGACAACAGGAACAAACATTAAGTGCATGTGTGGAGAACCTTCATCTAAATGCACAACTGCTGATATTATATTCTTTTCTCCAAGACTTTTGTAATTGCAGATAAATTTATAACATTCATTAAAATATCTTTTTGTTTCTTTTTCTCCAATTTTATCAAAAAAAGCTTGGTCAGAAGTGAACACCATTTGGCACATTATTATACTATTACTACGAAGATGACTTTGTAAATTATTCTCTTTCATATATTTATCAAATTCTTTTGTATATGTTAGTTTGTTTTTCTTAATATAATAATTCAAATGTGTTCTTGTAGGATCAATATCTTTATTAGTATGATTTTTTGCTTTTCTATCATTGTGAGTTCCTTTTCCATTTATCTCTGCTCGTGTTAATTTTTCATTTCTTACAATAGCATAACTCATATCTCCATGCACCTCCTTCTTTGCTCGAGATATTGTTTCAATGTCTAACACACTAGACAAACAAGTTTGTCTGTGTGGCAGGGGTTTACAACCCCACACCCCAAAACCTAAAACTGCTTAACTGCATTTTAGGTTTTTCATAAAAATTTGCTTGTCGCAATTTTTATGAATGTGAGTAAAAAAATAGATTTTTTACTCACAACCAAAAAGCAATTATGCTTTTTGGTATTCACTTTAGCAATTACCAAGCAGAAACCAGAGGGAGAGAGCTAAAGTGAATTAGGTGTAATAATCCCATCTATTAAAAATAGAATTATTACACATATATATGTTGAAACCGTCGGTCGTTCGCCTAGTTTCATAGGTAGTCTAGTAAGTAGCTTTTGCTACTATAATTGCTGATACTTTTTTGTATCTTTGTTCATACTTGCCCAAACTTTTTACAATTACAAATCCGTTTCAAGTTTTGCCACCGAATACTCTTTTTTTATTGTGAGTCTGTGTTCCAAAATCTCACTCACGCATTTTGTACAAATAGACTGTTTATACGAATACGAGCAAACTTTATAGCATCGGCTTGCCAAACCAAGAACTTTTATAGAGGTTCTGCATATCTCTTGCATAGAAAAAAGACATCTGTAATTTTTAGATTACAAATGTCTTCTCTATTAAATATTCAATTATATTTACCCTTACAATCAATTTTAAGCAGAATAAAATCGTAAGGTAATAAACAATGCCTACAAAAAATGTAGGCATTAAATTTCTCGTACAAAATAAGTAGTTACATATATAATTTCTATTTGGATAGATAACAAACACACACCACATGGTATAGATGTATATCCACAATCTGCTGGTGGAATGGCCTTTTCTGCAAATTGTTTAGCATGCAAAGGGGATGC
>CAKPHD010000047.1 GCA_934155625.1 uncultured Clostridia bacterium | reverse complement strand
TAGTTCAGTTGGTTAGAACGCTAGCCTGTCACGCTAGAGGTCGACGGTTCGAGCCCGTTCCAGGTCGCCATTTTTTTTATATAAAAATAATAATGCCTCGATAGCTCAGTTGGTAGAGCAAGGGACTGAAAATCCCTGTGTCACTGGTTCGATTCCCGTTCGAGGCACCAAAGTAACAATATCTAGTTAAATAGATATTGTTTTTTTGTAAATAACAACTAAAATAGTGCAATAATACAAAATATTGTCAAAAAGAAAAACGATTTAAAAAAATAAAAAAATAGCAAGAATTTCCTTGCTATTTTTAAAATTCTAGTGTATGATATATAGGTAGAAAATATATGGAACAAGTGAAAGGAATGGAAATGTATGAAAAAAGTAGTTGCAATAATATTATTACTAATGATGATAGTAATATTTGGATGTAGCCAAGTATATGCAGCAGAAAATATAATAGATGAACAACATGAAAGCCAATTAATAACAATAAAAGAAAAAACAGCAAAAACATTAGAAGAATACCAACAAAAATATGGTTCAGATGCATATGGATTGACAGCATACATATTAAACATGATAAGGATATATAGTATACCACTTTGCTTTTTAGGAATAGCAGTAAGTGCAATATATCAATATATCATAGGAATAAGAAAATTAGATACACAAGAAAAAGGGTTAGTAATGATGATATCATTCGTAACTATATTAGTAATATGCCAAATTTTACCGCTTGCATTTGCGATAGTTGTGAAATTTGGAAGGGGGTAACAAATGAAAGTTTTATTTGCAGTAAGTAATGAAAATACATCACAAGCTATAATAAAAAAATATCAAGCTGAATATAAACAAATAATATCATATAAAAATGTTTATTACTTTAATGCAATATTAAAAGAATTACAAAGAGACAAAACATATGATAGAATAGTAATAAGTGAGGATTTGGAACAATATGTTAATACAGACTATGAGCAAATGGACAAATTTCTATTTGATAGATTAGATAGCATTAGTGATGAAGCATCAAATTCCAAAGGGGAAAACATACCAATTATATTAATTTGTACAGAAAGAAGAAATAAATCAGAACAAATTTTAGTTAAACTATTTGGAATAGGAATTTATGATGCATTATTAGGTAATGATAGAAGTGCAAGTGAAGTATGTAAATTAATAAAAAGACCAAGATCCAAAAAAGAAGCAAAAATCTATTATAAAATAGACACAGAAGATGTAAATTATGAAAAAGACGATGAAAATGATGTTAGTGAATTAGAAATTCAAAATATATTAGCACATTATAAAAGAATCGGAAATGATGAAGAAAAATATGTAGAAAGTTTTGATAGTATAGCAAGCCAATATAATGATACTCAACTAAAAGTAATAAGCAAATGTTTACCATTAAATGTACGAGCAGTATTAGAAGAAAGATCACAAAAATATCAAGAAATTAATTCATACAACAATAAAATATCAGATAAGCTAAGAGTAGAAAAGAGCAAAGAAAAAGCTGGAACAAGTGAAATTTTATTAAAAAATAGTAGAACAAAGAAACCAAATGAACCAGTTGTTATACCTTCTGCAATAGGAATAAACAAAAAGAAAATATCTACAAAGCCAAAGACACAAATTTCTAAGACAAAAGAACAAGAAGAAATACCTGAAGTTAAGGCAGAGCCTATTTTAGATATAAATGATACTGAAGAAATTGTACAACCAGTAAAACGTGGAAGAGGAAGACCTAGAAAAAATGCATCAGAACCAGTTGCAGAACAGCCAAAACGAAAGAGAGGAAGACCTAGAAAAGTAACTGAGCCAGTTGAAGTTGAAACTGATAAAGAAGAAGTTGTACTACCAGGATTTGAAAATGCAGAAAATGAAGGTGAAACAGTATTACCAGGATTCGAAAACGAAAACGTAGAAGAAGAGACAGTACTTCCAGGATTTGAAGATGGAAACATAGAAGAAGAAACAAGGCTTCCAGGATTTGAAAATAGTGAAGACGAAGAAGAGGAAGAGGAGACAACATTACCTGGATTTGATGATGACAAAATGGATGACCAATATACAGATGTGTTAAATAATCTAAGAATCGATAATGAAAAAACTAATAAAATAGAAGAGGAACAAAATACAGAAAAATATCCAGAATTAGACATAGACAGTATCATACAAGAAAGACAAAAAATAGTAGCATTTGTAGGTACAAGCAAAAATGGAACATCTTTTTTAGTTAATAATGTAGCAGAAATATTATCATCAAATGGAATTGACACAGCTATATTAGATTTAACACAAAACAGAAATGCATATTACATATATACTAAAAATGAAGAAGAATTAAGAAATCAATCAAATTATATAATGAACAATTTGAAAATAGGAAGAGCAAATGGAATACAAGAACATAAAAATTTAACTGTATATACATCTCCATTTGAAAAAGACGAAAACTTATTAGCTGTTGAGCCAATAGTAGAAACATTATTAAAAATGCATACAGTAGTTTTGTTAGACTGTGATTTTAGTACTCCAATGAGATATTTTAAATATGCACAAGAAATATACTTGGTTCAATCAATGGACATATTAACAATACAACCATTAACTGCATTTCTAAGACAATTAAGTGATAAAGGAATGTTTGAAGAATCAAAAGCGAGAGTAGTATTAAACAAATTTATGAATACAAAACAAATTAGTGAAGAAATACTTATAGGAGGAATTTCAATTTATAATGATGCTTCTATGACAGTTAGAAAAGAATTGTTTAATAGAAGAACTGTAAAATATGCAGTTGTACCATTTGACTTAAAATCATATTTAAGATATTTAGATGGCTTAGTAACATGTGATATATCTTTAAAAGGATATTCAAAAGAATTTATACAAAGTCTTAAAAATTTAGCTAATATGGTATATAAAGTTGGTGACAAAAAAGAAAAATATACGCCACCATCAATAAAAAATAATAACAATAATGGTTTTTCATCAAGGATGAATGATACTTTAAACCAAATGAAGAAAAATTATTAGTAATGGAGGGGAAAAAGGTTGATATTTATAGTTGGAATATTAGTTGCAATTATAATTGCATTGCTAATTTATAATATAACAATACACAAAAAAATACAGCAATTTAATAATTTAAGTAGACAAGCTAATAGTTTGAGGGTATTACAAGACTTTTTAAGTACAATAGGAGAATGTTCTTCTGTTGATGAAAAAATACAAAAAATAAACAATATATTAATAGAAAAGTACGAAATAAAATATTCAACTATAGTTGTATTTAATGGTGCTGAGTATGAAGTAAAAGCATCTAATGTTGATCCAAAACATTGGAAAACACTAAGCAAACTACAGGAAGTTCCAATTTTTAAAGATAGTATAGCAACAGCAACCCCTAAATATGTTACAGTAAATGGTGAAAACGAAAGATTGCCATATCAGGAAATGGAATTTGGTAGAGCTAAATCTGCTATATTTTTTCCCATCTATATAGAGAATGTTTATATTGGATATTGGATAATAGAAAGTGGTGTACCACATGACTTTGACAATATAGATACTACAATATTTGAAGTTGTAAAAGAAAACATAGTATCAGTATTAAGAACAGTAGTACATCAAAAGACATTAGAATCAATAGTAAGAAAAGATTTATTTACAGGATTGTATTCAGAAGAATATTTATATGGAGAAGGAAAAAAAGTAATAGACAAATATACAACTTCAACAGTATGTATGTTTAGAATAACAAACATAGAAGAAATAAATGATAATTATTCAAGAAAATTAGGAAATCAAGTTATAATAGATGTAAGTGACTTTATAAGAGAAAGTATATCAAATGATTATTTATTTATAAGGTATATGGGACCTAAGTTCGTAATTGTATTTTCAGGAGTAGACATAGATTCTGTAACAACATTTGTTGCAGATATGAAAAATGGAGTAGAAGAATTAGAAATAACATTACCAGAAAATAAAGAAGTAGAAGAAATAGAAATTGAAGCAGTAGATAGAAAGAAGAAAAAGAAAAAAGAAACAAAACCACAAGTAGTAAAAGCTAAACTTAATTTTGTATTAACAACATATTATAAAGGAACAGGAATGGAAGAGGTACTAAAAAAATTAGAACAATATGTAGATAATTGTGATAAAACTGAAAATGACATTACGTTCATTTAGTTAAAACAGAAGGAGGTAAAGTATTATGGATTTTGATAAAACAATGAGTTTCAATTTTGAAAAAGAAAAAAATGCAATGACTAAAGAAATACTAAAAGAGGTATATGAGGCATTAGTAGAGAAAGGATATAATCCAATAAACCAAATAGTTGGGTATATATTGTCAGGAGATCCAACATACATAACAAGTTATAAAGATGCAAGAAATAAAATAAGACAAATAGAAAGAGATGAACTATTAGAAAAGATGGTTACAAATTATATAGGACTAGAAGAATAGGAGAAAAAATGCGAATATTAGGTATAGATTATGGAGATGCAAGAACAGGAATTGCAATAACTGATGCATTAAATATAACAGCACAAGGATTAGAAACTATTCATAATAATAGATCAGATAAAATAATTTTAAAAAGATTAGATGAAATATTAGAACAATATGAAGTAGATACAATAGTTGTAGGAAAACCAATAAATATGAATGGAACTTCATCAGAAAGAACAGAAGTTACAGAAAAATTTATACATAAATTAAAATGCAAATATAATAAATTAAAAATAGAAACAATTGATGAAAGACTTACAACTGTTGCAGCACATAAAACTATGAATTTTTTGGATGTCGGAAAGAATAAAAAAAGAAATATAGTAGATACTATATCTGCAGTATATATTTTAGAAACATATTTAAATAAAATTAAAAACTAGTTGCCAAAATGAAAAAAATAGTGTATTATAATAAAGACAAAAATCGAATTTGAAAGGAGTAAATAATGGAAAACGAAGAATTAGATAATATAGTAGTTCTAAATGATGAAGAAGGAAATGAGGTTCAATTTGAATTCTTAGATTTAGTAGAATTAGACAATGAGGAATATGTAGTATTATTACCAGTAACAGATGAAGGAGAAGAAGACGAGGGAGAAGTAGTAATATTAAAATTAGAAGATACAGAGGATGATTCAGATGAAGAATCATATGTTGGAGTTGAAGACGAAGAAATACTAAATAAAGTATTTGAAATATTTAAAGAAAAATATAAAGACGAATTTAATTTTGTAGATGAAGACTAATATACTTTAGGGGGGGTGGAAATAAATTTCTACAACCCTTAATTTTTTATTTATATAACAAAAGGGGAGGAATAAGATATGAATAATTTTTCGAGTTGGCTAATCGCAATTTTTATGGTAATGTTTTGGCTTTTCAGAGCAATAGTAGCTTTGTGTACACAATATTCAGTAGATTTATTAGGATTAGTATCATATAATTTTACATATGAGGTAATAATTGCTTTTGTAACAATTCCTTGTATTGTATTAGTAGTAAAAAGAAAGATGTTAGGCTCATTGCTATATTTGGTTATATATGGTGCGTACTTTGGAGAACATCTAGTGGCAAATATATTTCCATTAATTGAAGGACAAGCAACATTAACAAATGATTTAACATTAAATTTAGTGTCTGATGTTATAGCAATTATTCTTGCAATTTTTGCGGTTATGGATATGCTAGCTGATAAAGGAAGAAAGGTTAATCCATCAGATGGAAAAACAGATTGGTATTTTAAAAATGAAAAATATGATAAAGAATTAAAAGCAAAAGATAGTAGAGAAGATAATAATGAATATAAATTCTTTTAAAGAAAGTAGGAAGTTATGGAAAATAATATGAACATCAACTGGTTTCCTGGACATATGGCGAAAACCAGAAGACAAATAAATGAAGATTTAAAGTTAATAGATATAGTTGTAGAAATTTTAGATGCAAGAATACCAATATCAAGTCAGAATCCAGACATTAAGGAAATGACCAAGAACAAGAAAAAGATAATAGTATTAAATAAATGTGACTTATCAGATGAAAGAGATAATAAAAGATGGACAGAATATTTTGAAAAACAAGGAAACAAGGTTGTTTTAGTAAATGCCAATAATGGAAAAGGTGTAGATGAAGTTATAAGACAAATTCAAAAGACAATGCAAGAAGAAAATAAAGCGTATGCAGAAAAAGGAAGAATTGGTAGAAAAACTAGAGTAATTGTTGTTGGGATACCAAATGTAGGAAAATCATCATTTATTAATAGAATTGCAAAAAAGAATTCAGCTGGTGTTGCAAATAAACCAGGAGTAACAAAACAGAAACAATGGATTAGGATAAATGACCAAATAGAACTTATGGATACACCAGGAGTACTATGGCCTAAATTTGAAAGTGATGAAGTTGCTTTAAATTTGGCTTTTACAGGAACTATAAAAGATACAATATTAGAAATAACAGAGGTTGCATATAATTTAGTGAAATTTTTGTTAGAAGAATATAAAGAAAATTTAATTCAAAGATATTCATTAGATGAAAAAACAATTAATGATATATTAAAACAAGATCAAAATGAAAATGAAAATATATATGAAATTATGCAACTTATAGGGAAGAAGAGGGGCGCAATAGTTTCTGGAGGTAATATTGATGATGAAAAAACTTCAAGAATTATTTTAGATGATTTTAGAAGTGGAAAAATTGGAAGGATAACTTTAGAGAAAATATAAAAGGCTGTTTCAATAACAGTCTTTTATTATATTCCGAACGTTTATAAAAAACAAAAAAAGATTATCTAACGATAATCTTTTTATTTGGTGCAGATGGCCGGAATCGAACCGGCACGGTGTTTAACCACCGCAGGATTTTAAGTCCTGTGCGTCTGCCAGTTCCGCCACATCTGCATATGTGATTGTCTGGCAATGTCTTACGACAATGACTATTATAATATCATTATCGTAATTTGTCAATAGAAAAATTAAAAAAAATTAAAAAATCTGTAAAATCAAGAAAAACTTGACATAATTATAAAAAAGTATTACAATTTAAGTGTTATATAGACAATATTATAGAGAGGATGTGAGCACATATGCCAATTGTCATTGTTGCTACAGAAAACGTACAAAAAGTAAAAGCTGTATATAAAGCTTTTATGGAATACTTTGATGAAGAGGTTATTATGGAGACGGTTAAGGTAGAGTCGGGTGTTCCAAAGCAACCAGTAAATTCCGAAACAATTAGAGGAGCTGAAAAACGGATTAATAATGTCAAAAGAAAAGTAAACAAAAAATATGATTACATAGTTGCTGTAGAAGGAGGAATAATGTACTTAGGAAGAGATTGGTACAATATGCAATTTGTATTAATAGAAGATTCTACTGGAAAAAGATCTAGTGGAATAAGTCAAGCATTTTGTATTCCTCATAAATATGTAAAAAGTGTGATTAATAGTAGTATTAATCAAGTATTTGTTAAACAATTTCAACAACCAGGTGATGGGCTTTCTGTTATTACACATGGTATAATTGAAAGAAGAGATTGTATTAAACAAGGAACAATTATGGCTCTTGCTGGTTTATTGAACGGAGATATCTGGTAACAAAATACTTAAGAATTTCTAGGCAATTACTATTGCTTAGAAATTCTTAAATTTGTATATTTATTCTATGCAGAAAAATATCAACAAAGAAAGAAGATGAAGAGAATTTTTTCTAAAATAATAGATCTTATTTATCCACCAATATGCAGTATATGTGGAAAAGTAAGTACAAAGACATTATGTAACAAATGTAAAAACAAGTTAAAAGACGAATTTGTATGGAATGTAGATAATTATAATAATGATAAAGACAAATATTTTTCAGAGCACTATTATTTTTTTAAATATAAAAATATAATTCGAGAACAGATATTAGGTTTAAAATTTCAGGATAAGCCGTACAATCAACAAACAATAACATATTTTTTTAAAAATATGGAAAAAAGTTTTGAAAAATTGAAAAAATATGATATAATGATTGTAGTACCGATAAGTAAAGCTAGAAAGAAGGAAAGAGGATATAACCAAAGTCAACTAATAGCAAAACAAGTATCACAAATAATTAATATTCCAATAATGAAAAATATATTAGAAAAGTCGAAAGACACAGTACCACAAAGTACACTAAATAAAGTGCAAAGACAAGAAAATGCGAAGGGTGCATATAAAGTAAAAAAAGACAATTACAAAAAAATAAAAAATAAGAATATTTTATTAGTTGATGATATATATACAACAGGAAGCACTATAAATGAATGTGCCAAAGTTTTACAAGAAGTGGGAATAGCCAAAAAGCAAATAGGTGCACTAACATTAGCAAAAGATTAATTATAAGAATAAATAAAAATGAAAGGAGTGATAAATATGACAAGTAATTCAACAGTATCAGTAATAATAGTATTGTTAGTAGTAGTAGTTCTTACAGCAGGAATGATTATTACATTTGAAACAAGAGCAGATAATGTGTCACAACAAGAAGCACAAAAAATGGTAGAAGATTTCGTGGCAGATGTAGCTAATACGGGGGTATTAACACGAAGCAAATATCAAACTTTTCAAAATCAATTAAATGCAAAAACGGGAAAAAATTGTGATATAGAACTTGAAGCTCAAGTTTTAGACGAAAACCCAGGAAAGAAAACAGCACAAGCAAGTTATACAAAAATAGGTGAAAACGTATATGTTGTATATACAGATACACAAATATTACCTCAAATAGGAATTGAAGTAGGAAATGCATCAGTAACTGCACAAGAAGATACATATACATTTAAACCAGGAGACATATTTTCTTGTACAGTAACAAGTGGAGATAGTACAGCACAAGATTTAAAAGAGTCAGTATTAAATTATTCTAATGCTGGAGAACAAACATTGTCAGCTACAAGTTCTGCAATGTGTACAGTTCAAGGACAAAAATAAAATAATAACAAAATAAAAAAGATATCTAAAGATATCTTTTTTATTTGTTTTGCAGGATATAGGTTTACAATAGATATGTCACAGTAAAATATAAAAAAGGAAATACCGATGTGATATAATGTTTTTAACCACA
>CAKPHD010000046.1 GCA_934155625.1 uncultured Clostridia bacterium | reverse complement strand
GGGATAAAGCAACAAATGATGTAAGTAAAGCAATGGAAGAAAACTTTGGTGATTTAAACCCAATTTACATGATGGTTAAATCTGGAGCCCGTGGTAATATGAACCAGTTAAGACAAATTGCAGGTATGCGTGGACTTATGGCAAGTACTACAGGTAAAGCAGTAGAAATACCAATCAAATCATGTTTCCGTGAAGGTCTAGATGCTCTAGAATATTTTATATCATCACATGGTGCTCGTAAAGGACTTTCAGATACAGCCTTAAGAACAGCCGATTCAGGATATTTAACAAGAAGATTAGTTGATGTATCACAAGATATAATCGTAAGAGAACATGATTGTGAAACAAATGAAGGCTTAATGCTAGAAGACATCAAAGATGGAAATCAAATAGTTGAAAAATTAGAAGAAAGACTAGAAGGAAGATATCCATTAAATGATATAACAAACCCTGAAACAGGAGAATTAATTGTAGATACAAATACAATGATAAATAAAGAAATTGCAAAACAAATAGTTGATGCAGGATATACACAAGTATTTGTACGTTCTGTAATTGGATGTAGAAGTAAACATGGTGTATGTCAAAAATGTTATGGTATGGGATTAGCAAGAAGAGAAGAAGTATCAATTGGTGAATCTGTTGGTATCATAGCAGCTCAATCAATTGGTGAACCTGGTACACAGTTAACCATGAGAACAATTCACTCTGGTGGTGTTGCTGGTGTAGCAGATATCACTCAAGGTCTTCCAAGAGTTGAAGAAATCTTTGAAGCTAGAAAACCAAAGGGTGTGGCAGTAATTACAGAAATAGATGGTACAGTTAAAATTTCTGAATCTAAGAAGAAGTTAGAGGTAATTGTTACATCTAAAGATGATTCAAGAACATACACAATACCATTTGGATCAAAACTAAAAGTTAGAGATGGAGACGAAGTAAAAGCTGCACAACCACTTATAGAAGGTTCAATAAACCCAGCTGAAATTTTAGCAATAAAAGGACCAGAAGGAGTTTATGAATATGTAATTTCTGAAATCCAAAAAGCATATAGAAGCCAAGGTGTTGATATCAATGATAAACACGTTGAAGTAATAGCTAGACAAATGCTTAGAAAGATGAGAGTTGATGATGGTGGAGATACAGATATGTTCCCAGGATCATTAGTAGATATGTACGAATTTGAAAACAAAAATAAAAAAGCAGTTGCAGAAGGAAAACGTCCTGCGACAGGAAAGAGAGCATTACTTGGAATCACTAAAGCATCACTTGCTACAGACAGTTTCTTATCAGCAGCTTCATTCCAAGAGACAACAAGAGTATTAACAGAAGCAGCTATAAAAGGTAAAGAAGATCATCTATTAGGATTAAAAGAAAATGTAATCATCGGTAAACTTATTCCAGCAGGTACTGGTATGAAGAGATACCAAGATGTTGAAATTAAAGTTGAAGGTGAAGGCGAAGGTGAAGAGGAAACAGCTGATAGTACAACTGAAGCTGAAACAGTACAAAAAGCAGAATAATTTATAGATTAAAAAATACACTACATTTTAATTTGTAGTGTATTTTTGCTTAATTAACCAATATTTAATTTTAATAAAGACCAATTGAATTTTTTGCATAAAGAATAAGCACAGAATTTACGCCATTCTTTAAAAGCACAATACTTATCAATAAAAGTAACAACAAAACTTTCACGATATTTAGGAATAGATAATGTTAATGGCCACATATGTTTTAAAATTATATCCTTTTCTAATTCGGTTAAATGAAATAATTTTTGAGCATTTTCGAGTGCAATTTGAGGATGCATATGTATGTGATGTTTGGGTCTAGTTAGTCTATTTTCACAATCATAGAAAAATAAATCATGTAATAATCCAGCTCGAGCTGCAGATTTATAATCTAGCTTTAAAAATTTACAGAGTAAATATGAGTAGTAAGAAACTGATAAGCTATGTTCAAAACGAGTATAAAGATAATGATGCTTATACAGTTTTAAATTTTGCATGGTTTTATTTTCAATTATATCATTGATTATTTTATAAAATTCTTTATTATATTTCAATAGAGTTCACCCTTTTGATAAATTAATATGCTTAAAAATATTATATCATAAGAAAGGCTGAATGTAACCGGAAAAAAGTGCCAAAACAAAATGCTACTATTTAAAGATGGATTATAATATATTATTCTAAGACTCAGAAATATAAACTCTTTATTACATTCCTCGACTTAATACGAAATTTAAGAACTTCTAATTTGTTTTATGGGTCCTTTCCACTATCGTGAACTCTTACCATAAAACTACATAAGAATTTCTAAAATTTCTCCTTGCACATTCGTTATTTCATTCAGAGTTTATATTTCTGAGTCTTGGAATAAAATTCATTAGATAGATCATTAAATAGTAATATTTGAGCTTTGGATGTAATTTATAAATTTTAGAAGATTAATAATATATTGTTTTGAAATACCGCGTAAGCGACCAAATGAGCGAAGCGAATGCGATATGGAGCAATCAACATACAATTTTTAAATATGTGGATTGCGACACCAAGGTATAAAAAACAATATATCATTAATCTTTTAAATATATATTTTTTTATAACATGATTTTAATCCAAAAGAGAGATTCCTTTTGCCAGAAAACCTTGACAAAATAGCCATTTAGAAGTATACTAAAATAGTATAAAAAGGTGAGAAAGGAAACCCTTATGTCAGGAAATAATAGAAAATTATTTGATAATTTAGTATCAAGAACAAAAATATATCTAGTAATAATATTTATATTATTAGTAACAGTATCAATATTAAAGACAAACCTAATAATGCCATCACTAATAGTATATATATTAATATTAGGATATACATATTTAGCAAACAACAAGAGAAAAAGCGAAATATCAGAGCAATTACAAGACTTAACATTAACAGTAGATTCAGCAGCAAAAACAAGTCTAATAAATGCACCATTTCCATTAATAATAATAGAAACAGATGGAAACATAGTATGGAAAAGTCTAAAATTTGCTACAGAATTTGCAAATATAGATATAAACACATATATAAGTGATTTAATAATAGATATAAAAGTAGAACTAGAAAAAGACACAAACAAAGAACAAAGAAGAAAATCTATTATAAAAAACATAGAAATAGGCAAGAAAAAATATAGAGTACAATGTGAATTATCAAAAACAAAGAGAAGTGAAAGAAAAAAAGTTGCTGAATATATGGCAATCTTATATTTTATAGATGAGACAGAAAAATATGAACTAATAAAAGAAAACAAAGACAAAGATACATGTGTTGGAATCATAATGGTAGACAATTACGAAGAGGTTATGCAAAGAGTAAATGCAGAGCAAAAAACACAGTTAATGGCAAAAGTAGAGAGTACTATATATGATTGGGTAAATCAAACAAATGGAATATTAGTAAAAGAAGATAGAGACACATATGTGTATGTATTTGAACATCGCAACCTAGGAAAAATAAAAGAAGATAAATTTGCAATATTAGATTCGATAAAAGACATTGTAAGAAAAGATAAAATACAATTAACACTAAGTATTGCAATATCTACAGAAGGTGATACAGATAATGATGTATATCAATCTGCATCAGCAGCAATGGACGTTATACTTGGTAGAGGTGGAGATCAAGCAGTAATAAGAGAAAACGGAAAATATCAGTTCTTTGGTGGAAAAGTAGAAGAAGTAGAAAAAAGAACCAAAGTAAAAGCAAGAATAGTTGCACATGCATTAGAAGAACTAATATCAGAATGTAAACAAGTTATTATAATGGGACATTCTAATCCAGACATAGATGCAATGGGCTCAGCATTAGGAGTATATAGAATTGCAAAAACATTAAAAAAAGATGCTTATATAACAGTAAATAAAGAAGCGCCATCTATTAAAACATTTGTAGAATGTTTACCAGAACAATATAATGAAGTATTAATAAATAAAGAAAAAGCACTAGATATGATAGATGCAGATACATTATTAGTAGTTGTAGATACACATAAAAAATCATATGTAGAGCAACCAGAATTATTAGATAAAACAAGCAAAATAGTTGTAATAGATCATCACAGAAGAAGTGCAGATTTTATAAGTCAGAGCATTTTGACATTCCAAGAAGTATATGCATCATCAGCTGCAGAATTAGTAACAGAACTAATTCAATATACACAAGTAGAAGTAGAATTACCAACAATAGAAGCTGAAGCATTATATGCAGGAATAATGATGGATACAAAAAACTTTACGTTTAAAACAGGTGTAAGAACATTCGAAGCAGCTGCATATTTGCGTAGATGTGGTATAGATATAATAAAAGTTAAAAAATGGTTCCAAAGTGATTTAGAAAGTTATAATAGAATTTCAGAAATTGTTAAAAAATCAGAAGTTATACGCAACAATATAGCAATAGCAACTTATGATGTACAAGAAAAAGATACAAGCTTAATTTGTGCTAAAGCTGCAGATGAATTATTAACAATAGGAAATATAACAGCATCATTTGTTTTAGGACAAATGGAAAACAAAATATGTATTAGTGGACGTTCAATTGGAGATGTAAATGTTCAAGTTATACTTGAAAAACTTGGGGGCGGAGGTCATATAACTCTTGCCGGAGCACAATTAGAAAATATGACAATTGAAGAAGCTAAACAAGAACTAATAAATAAAATAGAAGAATATTTTGCTGAAAAAGAATAAAATTCAAAAGGAGGAACAAACATGAAAGTAATATTAAAAGCAGATATAAAAGGAGTAGGAAAAAAAGATGAAGTTATAAATGCATCAGATGGATATGCTCGTAACTTCTTATTCCCTAAGAATTTAGCAGTTGAAGCTAATGCAGAAAATATGAGTAAATTAAAAGCACAAAAAGACTCAAATCAATTTAAAAAAGACACAGAAAAAGAAGAAGCAAAAAAACTTGCTGAAAAATTAACAAAAATAATGACAAGAATAGAAGTTAAAGCTGGAGAAAATGGAAAAATATTTGGAGGAGTTTCAGCAAAAGAAATTGCAGAAACTTTAGAAAAACAACACAAAATCAAAATAGACAAAAAGAAAATTGATTTAAAAGAAACAATAAAAACACTAGGGATTCACACAGTTGATGTAAAATTGTTTGAAGGTGTTTATGGAAAAATAAAAGTTGATGTAGTAGAAAAATAACGAAAGGAAATGACGCAAAATGGAGCTAGCAAAAATACCACCACATGATATAGATGCAGAACAAGCAGTTTTAGGAAGTATGCTTACAGATAGAGAAGCAGTAAATACAGCAATAGAAGTATTAAAAGAAGATGCTTTTTATAGAGATGATCATAAAGCAATATATCAAGCAATTGTAAATTTGTATAATAAATCTGAACCAATAGATATTATTACATTGAAAGATGAATTAGAATCTATGGGAAAATTTGAGCAAGTTGGTGGGTTTGATTATTTAGCAAGTTTACCAGACAAAGTTCCAACTACAGCCAATGTACAAAAATACATCAAAATAGTAGAAGAAAAATCAATATTAAGAAATCTTATAAAAACGGCAAATGAAATAATAGAATTAGGCTATGACTCTGCTGAAGATGTAGAAGACATCATGGATGGAGCCGAAAAGAAAATTTTTGATTTGATGCAAAGCAAAAATCAAAAAGGATATACACCAATAAAAGATGTATTAGTAGAAAGTTTTACTAAACTAGAAGAGTTATATAATAGAAAACAACATATAACTGGTGTTCCAACAGGATTTGCGGAATTGGACTATAAAACAGCAGGATTGCATGGCTCAGAACTAATTTTAATTGCAGCAAGACCTGCTATGGGAAAAACAGCATTTGCATTAAATTTAGCAACAAATGCTGCATTAAGAGGAAATGCACCAGTTGCAATATTTAGCCTGGAGATGTCAAAAGATCAATTAGTGAACAGAATTCTATGTAGTGAGGCAATGGTAGACAGTAATAAAGTAAGAACAGGAAAATTAGGCGAAGACGACTGGGTAAAACTTGCTGGAGCAATTGGACCATTATCAGAAGCAGAAATTTATATAGATGATACACCAGGAATTTCTGTTACAGAAATAAGAACAAAATGCAGGAAGTTATCAATTGATAAAGGAATTGGATTAGTTGTAATAGATTATTTACAGTTAGTACAAGGTAGTAAAAGGGCTGGAAGCAGAGAGCAAGAAATTGCTGAAATAAGTAGGTCATTAAAAATACTAGCAAAAGAAATAAATGTACCAGTAATAGCATTATCACAGCTATCCAGAGCTGTAGAACAAAGACCAGATCACAGACCAATGTTATCAGACTTGCGTGAATCTGGATCAATAGAGCAAGATGCCGATATAGTAATGTTTTTATATAGAGATGATTATTATAACAAAGAAAGTGAAAAGAAAGATATTGCAGAAGTAATAATAGCAAAGCAGAGAGGTGGACAAACTGGAACTGTAGAATTATTATGGATGGGACAATATACAAAGTTTGTAAACTTAGAGAGGAGATTTGATGATTAGTTGTCAAAAAGAACCAGCTCTTTTGACAGATTTAATAAAAGATGGAGATAAAATTGTTTTAGGCGTATCAGGTGGACCAGATTCTATGTGCATGCTTGATATGATGAGGAGACTAAAAGAAGAAAAAAATATCAACTTTGAAATATATGTTGCACATATTAATCATATGATTAGAGAAGAAGCTATAGATGATGAAAAATATGTGCAAAATTATTGTCTAAAACATAATATAGAATTTTTTGTTAAAAGAGCGGATGTACAGAAAATAGCAAATGATAAAAAAATGGGAACAGAGGAAGCTGGCCGTAAAGTTCGCTATGATTTTTTTGAAGAAGTTTTGCAAAAAACAGGTTCAAATAAAATTGCAATTGCTCATAATAAAAATGACAAAATAGAAACTATCATAATGCATTTGCTTAGGGGAAGTGGACTTTCAGGACTTAAAGGAATAGAACCTATAAGAGATAATAAATATATAAGACCACTTATAGAATGTGAACGCCAAGAGATAGAACAATATTGTGAAGATAGAAACTTACAACCTAGAATTGATAAAACAAATTTTGAAAATGAATATACAAGAAATAAAATTCGAAATATTGTTATTCCGTATATTAAAAAGGAATTTAATCCAAATATTATTCAAACACTAAGTAGATTATCAGAAGTCGCTACGGATGAGAGTAACTACATTGATTTACAAACTCAAAAAATATACAATAAATTATTAATAGAAAAATCAGATAAACAGATAATATTAAAATTAAAAGAATTTAATCAACAAGAAAATGTAATACAAAAAAGATTAGTTTTGAAAACTATAAAGGAGCTAAATGGCTCAACTGATAGGATTGAAAAGATTCATATTGAAGATATTCTAAAATTATGTACTAATAATGTAGGAAATAAATATCTAACACCAAATAAAAATTTAAAAGTACTAGTAAAAGATAAAAAAATATTTTTCATAAAAATGAACTAATAAAATATACTCGTAAAATGAAAATCCGCAGGAAAACCTAGAAAACTGCAACAAAAAGGACACAAAAAAGTCACTGAAAAACTATTGAAAAAATAAAAAAGGTATGTTATAGTTGCAAAAGATAATAAAAATAGGAGGACTTAAATGAAAAAAGGAATAAAAACATTAGCCATGTGGTTAATAATAGGAGTAATAGTAATAGTACTATTATCATCAATAATGGAAAATAGTAGTTCAAAAATGACATATTCAGAATTAGTAACAAGTATTGCTAATAAAGAAGTAGAAAGTATAGAAATTTCATCTACAGGAAATTCTGCAACAGTAAAGATGAAAAATGCTAAAGCCGAAAAAGAAGTAAATATACCAAGTTTAGACAGCTTTATGACATATACAGAAGAATATTTAAAAGCAGGAGACTTTACTTTAGATGAAGCAAAAGAATCAATATGGATTACAATATTAAGTTTAATAACACCATTTGGATTATTAATAATTTTCTTTATATTCTGGTTTATGATGATGAGTGGAAACAACCAAGGTGGAGCTAAAAATATGACATTCGGAAAAAGCAAAGCTAGATTAGTAAATGCAGGCGAAAAAAACAGAGTAACATTTGATGATGTTGCAGGTGTAGATGAAGAAAAAGAAGAATTAGAAGAAATAGTAGAATTCTTAAAAAATCCAAAGAAATTTACAGACATGGGAGCAAGAATACCTAAAGGAGTATTGTTAGTAGGTCAACCTGGTACAGGTAAAACATTATTAGCAAAAGCAGTAGCAGGAGAAGCTGGAGTACCATTTTATTCAATAAGTGGTTCAGACTTCGTAGAAATGTTTGTTGGTGTTGGTGCATCAAGAGTAAGAGACTTATTTGAACAAGCAAAGAAAAATGCACCATGTATAATATTCATAGACGAAATTGATGCAGTTGGTAGACAAAGAGGAGCTGGCTTAGGTGGAGGACATGATGAAAGAGAGCAAACATTAAACCAATTATTAGTAGAAATGGATGGTTTCTCAGATAATGAAGGTGTAATTATATTAGCGGCAACAAATAGACCAGACGTATTAGATAAAGCATTATTAAGAGCAGGAAGATTTGATAGACAAATAGTAGTAGGAAGTCCAGACGTAAAGGCAAGGGAACAGATATTAGAAGTACATGCACGTAAGAAAAAATTATCAGAAGATGTAGATTTAAAAGTAATAGCAAAAAATACATCAGGATTTGCTGGAGCAGATTTAGAGAATGTATTAAATGAAGCAGCATTATTAGCAGCAAGAAGAAATTACAAAGAAATAGGAATGAAAGAAATAGAAGATGCCATGGTAAAAGTAACTATGGGACCTGAAAAGAAAACAAGAGTAAGAAGCGAAAAAGAAAATAGATTAGTAGCATATCACGAGGCAGGTCATGCAGTTGTAAGTAGATACTTATCAACACAAGATCCAGTACATCAAATTTCTATAGTACCACGTGGTATGGCTGGTGGATATACAATGTATAGACCAACAGAAGACAAATCATTTATGTCAAAAACAGAAATGGAAGAAAATATAGTTTCATTACTTGGTGGTAGAGTTGCAGAAGCGCTTATATTAAACGATATATCAACAGGTGCAAGCAATGACATAGAAAGAGCATCTCAAATAGCAAGAAATATGGTAACAAAATATGGTATGAGCGAAAGGGTTGGAGCAATAATGTTTGGCGGAGGTCAAGGAGAAGTATTTTTAGGAAGAGACTTTGCTCAAACAAAAGACTATTCAGAAGAAACAGCAAATATAATTGATGAAGAAGTAAAAAGAATAGTTGATACAGCATACAACAGAGCTAGAACAATATTAAGTGAACATGTAGATAAATTACATGCTGTTGCAAGTGTATTACTTGAAAAAGAAAAAATCGAAGGTGAAGAATTCGATAAAATTTTTGAAGAATAAAAGGGCGTTAAAATACGCTCTTTTTCTATGTTTTGACATAAAAAGTGCCTATAAATGGTAAAATTAAGTGACGCACTTTGAAATAAAAATAGACACATAAGATTACAAATGATACAATGTGATTGT
>CAKPHD010000045.1 GCA_934155625.1 uncultured Clostridia bacterium | reverse complement strand
GTAGTATTCCTGAAAAGAAATTATCTATTAACATTATTATGGCTTCATTTTTACTTGGATTAGGTGGTTTTTCGGTTTTACTTCAAGTATGGAGTGTTATTGCAAAAACCGATTTGTCTATAAAACCTTATATTTTAGGAAAATTGCTACATGCTTGTATTTCTGCTTTTTATACTTTTTTATTTTTACAAAACTTTTCATTTTTTAATTTTAATCTATAAAAAAGAACCATTCACAATTTGTAACTTTCACAAATGTGTTGGTTCTTAATTTTATATATTTTTATTTTTATTTTTACGTAAGAATGCTGGTATATCTAAATCTCCTTGTGAAGAATTTACGTCTGATGCTGGAATTGAACTTGATTTTTTCTCCCAAGATGATTTTCCAATAAAGCTATCTACTGTTGAAGCTGTACGAGATTCTGGTTTTTCAAATCCTGTAGCGATGACTGTAATTTGAATTTCATCTTTCATTTCTGGATCTGTAACAGTACCAAAAATGATATTAGCTTCAGGATCTACACTGCGTTGAACTAATTCAGCTGCAGTATTTACTTCATGTAATCCTAAATCTTCACCACCAGTAATGTTAATAATTACTCCTCTAGCTCCTTCTATTGAAGTTTCTAGTAATGGGCTTTGTACAGCTTGTTTTGCAGCATCTTCTGCTCTATTCTCACCAGATGCTCTACCAATTCCCATATGTGCCATACCTGTATTTAACATTATTGTTTTAACATCTGCAAAGTCTAAGTTTACTGTTCCTGTAACTGCTATTAAGTCTGATATTCCTTGAACACCTTGTCTTAATATATCATCAGCCATTCTAAATGCTTCATTTATTGATGTTTTTCTATCAATTACTTGTAGTAATTTATCATTTGGTATTACTACTAGTGAATCTACTTTTCCTTTTAAACTTTCTATTCCTCTTTCAGCTTGTGAAAGTCTTTTTTTACCTTCAAATGTAAATGGTTTTGTAACAACTCCTATTGTTAATATTCCCATTTCTTTAGCAGCTTGTGCAACTATTGGTGCAGCTCCTGTACCTGTTCCTCCACCCATTCCGGCTGTAACAAATACCATGTCTGCTCCTCTTAATGTTTCAGCTATTTCTGATTTGTTTTCTTCTGCTGATTGAGCACCAATATCAGGATTTGCTCCTGCTCCTAGTCCTCTTGTTATTTTTTCTCCTATTTGGATTTTTGTTCCTGCTTTTGATTTTGTTAATGCTTGTCTATCTGTATTAACAGCAATAAAGTCTACTCCTTTTATGCCTTCTTCAATCATTCTATTTACAGCGTTGTTTCCTGCGCCACCTACACCTATTACTTTTATTGTAGCTGTTCCGTCCATCATTGTAACGTCTTCACATTCCATCATAAAGATTTCCTCCCTATTAAAACTATATTTTGATTATTTTTGATATTTTTTTTATTTTAAGAATAAAAAAATTCTTTTATCCTCTCAATTATCGCCTTAAATACACTTTCATTTGATTGCAAATCAATTCTGCTTGAAACTGTCTTTGCAAATGGTCTTGCTGCAATATATCTAACAAGTGCATAACTGGTTCTAAATTCTGGTTTTACTGTGCTTACTGCTCTTCCCGTTGACATCTTTACAGGTATATTTAAATTAATTTTTCCTGCCACATCACTTTTATTTATGTTTGTTATTCCTCTTCCTGCTAATATTACTGTGCTTATATTTTGTTTTACGTTTTGTGTTGTGATGTCTTTGTTTATTATTGTAAATATTTCTTCTATTCTTGCTTCTATAATTTCGATTAGTTCAGAACTTTTTATAACTTTATTTCTGCTTTCATCTTTACATGTATTTAACATTATTTCATTATCATTATCTATATATGATTTTAATGCTAATCCATATTGTCTTTTTAATCTTTCAGCTTCTTCTTCAGAAATATTTAATACTAATGCTATGTCATTTGTAATGTTGTCTCCTCCTAGTGGTACAGTATTGGTATATGTAAATGCATTTCCTTCAAATACACCAATTTCTGTATTTCCTGCTCCTATGTCTAATAACATTACATTGTCATCTAACTCATTAGTATCTAACATTAGATTTCTTTCTGCTAATGCTGTTGGTACTATTCCATCAATTTCTATTCCAACTCTTTTAAATATGGTTGATAATTGCCTTACATATTCTTTATCAGCCAAAATAATTTGTGCTTTTAATGTGAAATTTGAACTTAAATTTCCTACTGGATCTGTTACTATTTTTCCATTGTCTAGCACTATTTCTGATGGTACTATATCTATTATTGTTTTTCCTTCTGGTATTTCTATGTCTTTAGCTTGCATCATTGCACTTTGAACATCTTTTAATGATATTCCTGCGAATTTGTCTTTTAGCTCTTTTACAACACTATTTTGAACTATTGTTACATATTTTCCTGGAATTGTTACATATGCTGAATTAATTTTAAAATCTGCTTCTTCTTCAGCATCTTTTATTGTTTTTGCAACACTTAGGCTTATCTCTTCTTCATTTATTATTTTTCCTTTTTTTAGGCCTGAGCATTTTTCTGATGTACTGCATATTGTTTCAATTTGTCCAAAATTATTTACTTCTCCAACAACAGTGCAAACTTTAGATGTACCTATATCAATACCAATTATGATATCACCGATTGCCAAGATAATTCCTCCATTTATTTTTGTGTTTTACTAGTGTTATATATATTACATTTTGACAAAAATGTCAATATAATTTGAAATATTTTTGAAATATTTTTGTAATATTTGTAACACTTTTGTAATATGTTTTTTTGTTTTCTTACTGCGCCAACTCTTTTCCTTTTTTTGTTCTCTTTTCCATCCACTTTTCTATGTAATATCTTCTTATTATTGTTAAATTTGTAAACATTCTTCCTACAAATACTACCAATGCTGCTAAATAAATATCTAAATTTAGTCTTTGTCCTAAATATGTTAGTGCAATTGAAAGTATACTATTGCAGAAGAATCCTGATATAAAAATAGTTAAATCAAAGTTCTTTTTTAAAACAGATGTAATACCTCCAAATACTGAATCTAAAGCTGCGACTACTGCAATTGCTAAAAATGTTGAATATGTGTATGGTATTACTGGGACATTCATTCCAATCAAAGCTCCCACTATACACCCAATTACTATAGCTATAATAATCATTTTAGTTTCCTCCTTAATTTATATATTTTGCTGTCATATCTTTATCATATTTTTCAATTTTTATTTTTTTGCTTGTATCAACACTGGTTTCATGTCCTAATTCCTTTAATTGATCTACTCCTCCACCTTTTCCTGATACAGCACTTTTTAAATAATCAGAGTCTCCAATTGCATTTATTACATATGGTGATGTAATTTTATCACCATTTACCTTTAGGAATTCTGTTCCTATTTCATAAACTGCTGACATTGCAGTAATTCTATGCCCATTCAATGATATTGCATCTGCATCAGCTGAAAATAATTCATTTATTATAGTTAAAAGTTGTGTTGAAGTTATATTATCTACTTGAACACCGTCTGAAAGCTCTGTTCCACCTTTATCTATCAATTGTATTACTATTCCCTCTCCTTCAACATCAGTTTTTCCAAGAGATTCATTTAATTGTTCTAATTCGCTTGTCAATAATTGATATGTTTTTGCATCAGACTCTTTTTCGTTTTTATATTCTTCAATTTTTGAACTTAGCTCTTCATATCTTGAATTTAACTCATCATATTTATCATTCCAACTTTTTAATTCTAACCTCAGCTCAGATTCCTTCATTGTTTCTATTGCTGTTATATCTGTTTGCTTTACAACTTTAAATTGCATAAACATTACAAGCATTAATGCTAAACATGCAATTCCAATTGTTATTGCCATTACAATCCTTTCCTTGCTTACCTTTACCTTCATTTTTTTCCTTCCTTTCAGCTTTTATTATTTGCTTTGCGCATACTGAAACTTCATTACTCCAGTATACTTTGGAATTGTTATTGTTTTTTTGTCTGTCATTTTTTCAATTGATACTTTTAAATATCTGTTTTCTCTTAAATTATCTAGGTATCCACCAAATCTATTTACATTTATTAATACTTCTGGTAATCCTATTGCTTTAATTGTAAATGGTGCTCCAACTTTTTCTCCATTTACTTTTATTATATTTCCATCGCATTCAATTGCTGATGTTGTTACTAATCTTTGTTCATTTATTGATATTGCCTCTGCTCCTGCATTTTTTAATTCATTTACTACACTTATTAAGTCTGTATCATGTACAAGTAATAAATTAGGATCTGCAAGCCAACTATTTAATGATATATCTTGATTATCGTTTATTGTTATTATTAATCCATTACCTGTTACTTCTGATAAACCCAATATTTTGTTTCCGTTTTTTATTTCATTTTCTAAATCCGTTAACTCTGTATTATTTTGAGTTGCATTTGTTCTTTCTGTTTCTAGTTTATTTTCTGCATCTTCTACTTCTGCATATAAATTATCATATTTTTCTTTAGCTTTTAGTACAGCATCCCTTAGTTGATTTTCCTTGGCATTTGTACTTACTGTAGTTCCTGTTCCTTCAACTGTTCTAACTTGTACTACTATTCCACATGATAATAAAGCACACATAATTCCTAATATTACAGTAATCACTTTTTTATTCATCAAAATATACTCCTTTCAGCATTTTTTTATTTTAATTAACACTAAAATATGGTTTAAAATCACTATTTAAATTACCGTTTACATATATTGTTCCTTTATTTCCCGCTTCTTGCTTTAATAGTGCTTTTACATAATCCATTCTATTTTTTAAATTTGTAGCATCTCCTAAATTTATTGTTAAGCCATCATTTTCTAAGCTTAATATATATTCATCATCTACTTGGATTTGAGTTATTTGGGTATCAATTTCTATTTTTTTGCATTCTTCATATATTTGTAATATATTTTCCATTTTGCCCAAATCTTTTTCATCAAGCCTTTTAGTTGATTCTACTTCATTTTCCTTAATTTCCATTCCTATTATTGTAGGAAGTTCTAATTTTTCTTTAGCACATCCTATTATATATCCTTGTTCATCTATATAAATATAATTTTCTTGTTCTGTTTTTATTTGAAATTTTTTTGTTTTTTCTGTTATCTCGATTTCAATTCTACTAGGATACAATTTATTTATTTTTGCCTCTTCAATAGCCCCACTTTGTTTTAACCTTACTTCTAATACTTTGCTAAATTTTAGTAATATATTATCTCCTGTCTTTACATCTGCTAGTTCTAAAACTTTTTCTCTTGTCAATTGGCTATTTCCTGTTACAGTTATTGTCTGAATTTTAAAAGTTGGTGATGCAAATAAATATGCCCCAATTATTGTTAATAAGATTATTATTAATATTGTTATTAACATTTTTTTCTTTCTTTTTCTTCTTTTTTGTTCCATTTCTTTTTGTTTGTTTATTCTATTTTGTGGACGCATTTTCTTTGTTGCCATATTTATCTCACTTCCTTTGTATTTTTATAGCCAATTTTTGCCTTTTTTATTTTATCACTTTTATATATTTTTTTCCATACTTTTTTCAAATTTTTTACAAAAAAGTCACATAGTAATACTTTATAACATAAAAAAAGATAAATGTATCAAGTTGCAAAGTTATGTTAATTGTAGTATAATATAATTAATAAACTTTTTTACTATTTGTATTTATACTAGGAGGAAATAACTTATGAAAGAAAAACAGCAGTCCAAAAAAGAAATTGCAACAGAAACAAATAGTTTGCCATTTGAAAAAGAACTAATTTCTTTAACCAAAAAGGCAATAGTTAATGGTTATAGTCAAAGTCAAATAATTAACTTATTAAAGCAATATTGGAACAACAGCTTTCCTGATTTACCTGTAGAAACTGAAGATGAAATTGCTTTTCGAGAAAAAATAGAAAGATTCATGAAAGAAAAATATGAGGAATTTGATAATTTTTCTTATAAGTATCATTTTAAAGGTCAATCATGGAATTGGACTAAAACAGATCACCTTAGTACAGAGATTAAAAGGAAATTCATTTATGAGGTATGTTGTACTATTTATAAGGGGTTCAAAATGGATACATTTGATAGAGATGCTTTGAAAAAAGTAAATGTTGAAAGAACTAAAATAATGTTTCCAGATTTAAGAGGACACAACCTGTTGTATTATTTAATTTTAATTCAACTATTAGGATATGCTTATTATTATGAAGTTGAAGATAGAAAAAAAGAAGAACTTGCGAAGTATTTAAGCAAGTTCGAGTTACAGGGAAAAGATGATGAAAAAGTAGCCAAATTTGTATGGTTAATTGAAAACTTTGACTAAAAGCAGATTAGGAATGTGCTTTAATAAGTACATTCCTATTTTACGGCTATGCCTAATGTAAACACGGAGTTTTCATAAGTCAAATAAAAAACTTAGGATAAATTTACCCCAAGTTCTTATATTATTTTTCAAGAAAAATTTTTGATCCTAATTTTTTTAATTTTTCCTCTATATTCTCATACCCTCTTAAGATATAATGCACATTATCAACTTGTGTAACACCTTTAGCTGCAAGAGCCTCTATAATAAGTGCTACACCACCTCTTAAATCTGATGCAACAACATTTGCCCCTTGAATTCTCTTAGTTCCCTTTATCACAGCAGTTCTTCCTTCAACATTTATCTTTGCCCCCATTCTATTTAACTCTTGAACATACTTATATCGATTTTCAAAAATATTTTCTGTTATAATAGATGTTCCTTTTGCCGTTGAAAGTAATGCTCCAAAAATTGATTGCATATCTGTTGGAAAACCAGGATATGGCATTGTTTTTATATCTACTGCTTTTATTCTTTTAGGAGCTTTTATCTGTACATAATCTTTTCCAATTTCTAGTATACAATTTGCCTCTTCTAATTTATTCAAAATTGGTTCAATATGTCTAGGATTAGCCTTGGTTATTTTTATATTTCCACCAGTTATTGCTCCTGCTGCTAAATATGTTCCTGCTTCTATTCTATCTGGCATTATATTATAACTTATTTCTGCTAATCTTTTTACTCCTATTATTTCTATTCTGTCTGTTCCTTCCCCTTTAATTTTTGCCCCTGCTTTATTTAGAAATTTTACTAAATCTTCTATTTCTGGTTCTTTAGCAGCATTTGTTAATACAGTAATTCCTTCAGCCAAACATGATGCTAATATAATATTCTCTGTTGCACCTACACTTGGAAAATCTAAATGTATTTGCGCTCCTTGTACTTTTTCAGTATTACAAATTATTTCTCCATATTCTTCTCTTATATTTATTCCTAATTTTTCAAATCCCTTTAAATGCAAATCTATTGGCCTTGAACCAATTTCACATCCTCCTGGATACGAAAAATTAGCCTTATTATATTTTCCAATTATAGCCCCAGCCAATATCACAGAAGACCTCATTTTTCTCATTAAATTTTCTGGAATTTCATATGTATGAACTTTGCTTGTATCAATAATTATCTTATTATTTTTTTTAGTCACTTTTCCACCAATATCTCTTATAATTTCAAACATTGTTTGCACATCTTGGATATTTGGAACATTATATAAAACTGTTTTTCCTTTTATCAACACTGTTGCTGCAATTATTGGCAATGCTGCATTTTTTGAGCCAGATACTTTAACTTCTCCTTCTAATTTCTTTCCCCCTTGAATTATAAATTTTGACATTTTTTCACCTCTTTTTCTTTTTGTTATATTTTATGTTATTTAGAGCTTATATGTGAATTACGGATTATTATTGATTTTTGTTGCCTTTTTTCAAAAAATAATATAAAATAAAATATATACAAATAAAAGAGGTAACATATGGGAAAAAAATTGAAACAATTTTCAGCACCACCAAAAATGAAATTATGGGAAATATTATCATATTTCATAATTTATAGTGTTGCAGGATATATAATAGAAACAATATTTGCACTAGTACGATATGGTGTTTTAGAAAGCAGGCAAAGTTTTTTATATGGACCATTCTGTAGCATTTATGGAATTGGTGCAGTAATTATGATTATCTTTCTAAGATATTTTATGAAAAATAGAATTACATTATTTGTTGGTGGATTCTTTATAGGTTCTATAACAGAATATTTAGTTAGTCTAATTGGAGAATTAATATTACATGTAAAATGGTGGGATTACTCCAATATGCCCCTTAATATAAATGGCAGAATTTGCTTTTATTATTCTATTTTTTGGGGATTATTAGCAATATTCTTAATGCTAGTTATTCATCCACATATTAGAAATTTATTAGCATTTGCCTTGAAAAAAATAAATTTTAAATTTTTTAAATCGTTAATTATTGCAATTACTATCTTTATTATTATTGATTGCCTTATCTCAGCATATGCAATTAACTTATTTACAATTAGAATGATTGCTAATAATAATTTAAATGTTGCAAACAAAACTACAATTATTGATATTAATAATAAAATCGAAAACAGCAATTTTATAAAAAAAATATCAAATACATTTTTTAATAATACTGTTATGTTAAGAACTTATCCTAATTTAAAAGTTCAACAACTTGATGGCTCTATGGTTTACCTTAAAGACTTATTACCTGATATAAAGCCTTATTATATCAGATTTCAAGATAAAGATTTTTACAAATAAAGTTGTCAAAAAGAAAACTTTTTGACAACTTCTTTTATTTTATAATCTCTTCTACTTTTTTTATTATATTTTCAACATTCAATCCATACTTTGTTTTTACATCAACAGCTTTTCCAGACTCTGTAAATACATCTTCTACCCCAACATAATTAATTGGAGCATGTGTTGACTTTTTAGCAAGAACTTCTGCTATAGCCCCACCAAGCCCTCCTAAAATTGAATGGTTTTCTAGTGTTACTATTCCTTTTACTGTTGAAGCTAAATCATTAATTAGATTTTCATCTATTGGCTTAATTGAAGATATATTTACAAGTTTTCCATTATATCCTTTTTCTTTTAAAACTTCAAAAGATTTGTATGCTAAACTAACTGTTGTTCCTTCATATATTAGTGCAAAATCATCTCCATTATCTTCTACTATAATTGATTTTCCCACTTCTACATTTTGTTCTAATTCAACATCTGGTACAACATCTCTAGTCACTCTGATATATACAGGACCATTATAATCAATTGCAATTTTTATTGATTGTTTCAATTCTTTTACATTTGATGGAACTAATATTTTCATATTAGGGATCATTCTCATAAGTGCAATATCTTCATTTGCATGATGTGATGCACCGTCTGGTCCATTATCCATTCCAACATATGTTCCTATTAATTTTACATTTGAATTTGCATATGCTGATTGACGAACTTGAGTCCATGCAGTGCCTGTAACAAATGTTGCAAAATTTACATAGAATGGAATTTTCCCTTCTGTTGCAAGACCTTCTGCAATAGAAACTGCACTTGCTTCTGCAATTCCAGCTTGTATAAAACGTGTTGGATACTTTTCCTTAAAAATCAATGTTTTTGTTGATTTTGCTAAATCACTGTCTATAACATAAATTCTATTATCATTTTCAGCAAATTCACATAAAACTTCTCCAATTTTATCTTTTAAGCAAATTTCTTTATATTCCATCTTTATTTATCCTCCTTTTGCAAATCTTGCATTGCAATTTTATATTCTTCATCAGAAAGTGCTCCACTATGCCATTTAGGGTTATTTTCCATAAAAGATACCCCTTTTCCTTTGATAGTATTAGAAATTATTACTACTGGCTTATCTGTTAT
>CAKPHD010000044.1 GCA_934155625.1 uncultured Clostridia bacterium | reverse complement strand
GTTAAAAACATTATATCACATCGGTATTTCCTTTTTTATATTTTACTGTGACATATCTATTGTAAACCTATATTTTTAAACTTTTCTAATCAACAGATTTCAATGCCTCAAGCATATCAACCACTTTCAATCTATTATTTACATAGTATTTCAATACAAAAGTTACAAAAGCAATTACAACAGCTGGAACAATATATGAGCTAATAGTAACTTTAGGATCAAACATAACTTCTGCTGGTGGAACTGCAACCAATATATAAGTATGAAGTAATATTCCAATTATCCAACCTACAATTACACCAATTATAGATAAGAAAATTGTTTCTTTATAAATGTACATTGTAACTTCATTGTCATAAAATCCTAATACTTTTATTGTACACAATTCTCTAATTCTTTCTGCTACATTTATATTTGTAAGATTATATAAAATTACTACTGCAAGCATTGACGCAACTATAATTAATACAATCATTATTTGGTTAAGCGAATTTACTATTGTATTTATTTGATTATATAATGTTGTGTTTTGCACAATTCCTTTAACTGCTGATAATTCCATAAATTTAGTTGCTTGGTTATTAGTATTTTCTGTACTTGAATCTTTTAGTAATAACAATTTTGCATTTGATTCACAATCTTTTTGATAAATATTTTTATATTCTGTTGTGTTCATAAATATAAAATGTCCTGCATACATTTCACATATTCCTGATACTTTTGCTGTTCTTTCTTTATTGCTACTATCTGTAAATGTAATTTCATCACCTTTAGAAACTTTTAGCAGTTTTGCAAGTCTTTCTGAAATTACTATTCCATCATCTTGTAACTCTATTTTCTCTTGTGATTTTCTATCTGCAAGTGAAATATATTGGTTAAAATCATCATCATTTTCTGGAATAATTAATTTTATACTTTGTGTGTCATTATTTTTTCCAGCGACTTTTGTTACTTCTTCATAATAAACTGATGAATAACTTTTTATTTCTTCCGAATTAAGTAAATTGTTGAATTCTGTTTTTGCTTCCTCATCTAGGTCATCATTTTGAGCAACTATCATATCATATTTTATTATGTTCTCAAATTGTTT
The DNA here is from genome assembly GCA_934155625.1 of uncultured Clostridia bacterium. GTDB lineage: Bacteria > Bacillota > Clostridia > TANB77 > CAG-508 > CAG-269. Next base: position 9,131 of record CAKPHD010000044.1, on the reverse strand, counting down.
TTCGTTTATTTTAGAAATTGAACCTTTTACACTAAATCCTGCAAATAAGATTGATGCTGCACCTGCAACTCCAAAGATTGTCATAAACATTCTGTTTTTATATCTAAATATATTTCGTGCAGTTACTTTTTGTGTAAATTTCATTCTCTTCCAGATTGGTGTAATTCTTTCTAATAGTATTTTTGAACCTGCTTTTGGAGCTTTAGGTTGTAATAAGCTTGCTGTTGTTTCTTGTAAATCTCCTTTTGCTACTGCATATGCTGGTAGCACACTGCTTATAAGTGATAATATTACTGCTAAAATAGTTGTTCCTATATAGAAATGTAATTCTATTGGTGGTAATATAAATCCATGTTTATATGCATTGTAAACTATATGTGGCAACAATGTGTGACCAAGTACTATTCCTAATACTGTTCCTGTCATTCCTGCAATAAATCCATACACAACAAATTTTTGGATTACGTCTTTATCTTGATATCCTAATGATTTTAATGTTCCATTATTTATTCTTTCTTCACTTACAAAACGTGTCATTGTTGTAAATGTTACTAATGCTGCTACAAAATATAAGAATACTGGAAATACTTTTGCTAGTGAATCTACTATTTCTGATACTGTTTCATATACTGAATATCCATCTCCTCCTGGTATTTCTCTTCTGTTGTCTATTGAATATGTTGGTGCATCTAATTTTTCTAGTTTTTCTTTTGCATCATTTAGTTTTTCTTCATTTTCATCTATTTCTTTTTGTGCATCTGGTTCTTTTTCATTAAATTCTTGTAATTTTTCATTATATTCATTTTCTTTTTCTGCTAATTCTGTTTTTGCATTTGCTAATGTATTCTTTCCACTATTATATTCTTTTTTAGCATTTGCTAAATTTACTTTTCCTGTTTTTAATTGCTTATTTCCACTGTCTATTTGCGCCTTTGCACTTGTTAACTGTGATTGAGCTGAATCTAATTGTGTTTTAGCATTCGCTAATTGTTGTTCTGCTTCGCTTATTTGCGTTTGTACTGTTTGCAATTCTTGTTTTTTAGCATCTAGTTGTGCTTGTGCTGAATTTATTTGTGCCATTCCTGGATTATATGTTGTATTCATAAACACTTCATATTCTTGTTGAGTATATGGCAATCCTGCTTCATATTGTGCTTTCGCTGATTCTAACTGTTGTTTCTTATTTTCCAAATCCTGTTGGGTACTATTTATTTTGGTATTTCCTGCATTATATTCTGTTTTTTTGCTTTCTAGTTCTTTGTTTCCTTGTGTATATTCCGCTTTTTTGCTATTATATTGTTTTTGTGCCGAATTATATTCACTTTGCTTTTGTTTTAACAATTTCTCATTTGATGTAATTTCTTTTTCTGCATCACTTATTTGTTTTTGAGCATCTTGTAATTTTTGTTCATTATTTGCAATTTCCTGTTTTGCTTCTTCTATTTTTGTATTCGCATCATTTAATTCTGTTCTGGCATCTTCTAGCTCTTTTTTACCTTCATCAAGTTCTTTTTGTCCATCATCAATTTTTTCTTGATATTCTGATTTTATAGCAGAAAATCTATTGTTTTGTTGCTCATCTAATAATTTTGTTAATTCTTCTTTGTGTTCTTGAATTTTGTCATTATATTCATCTGAATATGGATCAATATTTTCTGTATCAGTAAATGTTAGTTTTGCCATCATATATACACTTGAGTCAAAGTTCTCACTATTTACAACTGCATATCCTTTTAATTCTCCTGTTCCTGCTGTGGTTTGACCCATATTTATTTCTGATATAATTTCACTTGAAGATATAAAACCTGTTATTTTATATTCATGTCTTTTTAGTGTTTGATTCCCTTCTGTATCAGCCTTTTCTGTAAATGAAATTGTATCTCCTATTTTATATTTATCTTGATATGTTCTATCAATTGCAATTTCGTCATCTTGCTCTGGCAAACTTCCTTCATCTAATCTATATGTAGATATTTCTGATGGTTTTGATAATATTCTTACACTTGTATCTGTATCTTTTATTACAACATCTTTTAAATATAAATATTCTACTTGCCTTATTCCAGAGGCCTTTTCTATTGAATTTCTTTCGCTTTCGTCAATTCCATAATCACTTAAAATAGTTAAGTCTGCTGAATTTAATTCATTAAAATATGTTGTTCCTGTGGCTCTCATGTCTGGCCCTGTAACTGTTAGACCAACTAATGCAAATGAACCTAAGGCCATCAACAACATTATTGATATAAATCTTCCCATTGAATGTGTAATTGATTTTCTTATACTTTTCCATAATTTTCTTTTATGCATTTTCATCACCTACCATTCAATTTGCTCAACTGGCAAAGGATTAGCATTTATTTCGACACTTTCTGCTGTACCATTTTTAAAGTGAATTACTTTATCTGCCATTGGTGCTAATGCAGCATTGTGTGTTACTATTATTACTGTCATATTATTCTCTCTACAAGTATCTTGCAATAATTTTAAAATTTGCTTTCCTGTTTTATAATCTAGTGCCCCTGTTGGCTCATCACAAAGTAATATTTTAGGATTTTTAGCTACTGCTCTTGCTATTGCAACTCTTTGTTGCTCTCCACCTGATAATTGTGCAGGGAAGTTTAACATTCTTCTTTCTAACCCTACTCCTTTTAATACAGTTCTCGGATCTAATGGCTTTTTGCTAATTTCTGTTGCTAGTTCTACATTTTCTAATGCTGTTAAGTTTTGTACCAAATTATAAAATTGGAATACAAATCCTATATCATTTCTTCGATACTCTGTTAGTTGCTTTCTATTACAATTACTTATATCTTTACCATCAATTATTACTCTTCCTTTGGTTGGTGAATCCATCCCACCTAAAATGTTTAAAGTTGTTGTTTTTCCTGCTCCACTTGGTCCTACTATAATTACTAGTTCACCTTTTTCTATTTCAAAATTTGTGTTGTCAAGTGCTCTTATTGTTACATCTCCTGTTTTATATTCTCTAACTATATTTTCAAATTTAATATATGACATTTTTCTCGCTCCTTTTTACATTGTTTATTTGTATACAGTGTTGACATTTGTTTTTCTTTTATATTATAATCTCTTTAAATTAATTTGTGAAGAACAATTTTTGAATAAATATCTAAATATCAACACTATTTAAAAAATTGTTGATATTTGATTGGAGGTTACACATGAAAGTTAAAAATTTAAATCATTCTTCTGAAAAAACTAAAAAGCTTATACGAACTACTTTTGCTCAATTAATAAAAGAAAAAGATGGCTTAGATAATATTACTGTTAGCGAACTTGTACGAAGAGCTGATATTAATAGAGGTACTTTTTATAATCACTATGACAGTATATATGATATTGCAGAAGAATTTGAATCTGAGATTATCCAAACTCTTGTTGAAGATAATAAACTTTTAAACTCTTTAGATGATATTTTTACTTATTTTGATAAAATTATTGCTTATCTAAAGAAAAACGAAAAAACTTATCGTCTATTTTTATCTTCTGAGGCTCCTCGAACTTTTCTTGTAAAATTAAATAATCTTATATATGACAAATTATATACCTGTTTAACTTCTTTTAATACAAAATTGCCTGAAAAAGAATTAAAATTTAATGTTTCTTTTTTTACTGATGGTATTATTTATCAAGTTTTAAAGTATTTTAATGGTACTGATTTATCTTTAGATGATATTTCTGATTATTCTAAATTGATGTTTAAGAATATATTTTTCAATACTAAAGGCTAGTGATATTTTCTCACTAGCCCTTAAATTATTTTACCCCTGCAGTCCACTTGCAAAAACCTATTTTATAATTTGATGTTCCATTAACTGCATATCTTACCATTGCTCTATCTTTGAAAATTCCAAAGCAGTCACATTTTTCTCGTGGATTTAAACTTCCAATTTTTTTTGTGCAATCAGTATCTGCATAAACATTTTCACTTGTACTTCCATTTTGATACGTTTTCACTGGCTCATCACTCCCACTCTTTATATTATTATCTATTGGCCTATCAACCATATATGATTGAACCAAATTCAAAAAATTCTGCCATCCTTCACTCAATGTTCTATGAGGACATCCTTTTTGTGGATAAAAATCTTCATGTTTTTTTACTTTGTCTATTCCCCAATTATTCTGTTTTAATAAATATGCTGTATATTCTGCTGCAAGTTTTTGTGCTTCTTTAAACCTTTCTCCTCCTGATTTTGAATAACATATTTCAAGTGCAATTCCTTTTCTATTTCCGTTTCCATTGCCTCCATCTGTTGCATTCCAAGTATTTCTGTTAAATGGGACTCCTTGCACAATTCTATAATTATCTATCGCACAGTGAAATGATACTTTATTATTATTTCCTATCATATAAGATATTTCTGCCATTGCTGATGCGTCATTTGCAGTATTGTGAATTATTATAAATTCCGGTGTCATTTGATGCGGACATTTTATTGAATATTTGCTTTCTGGTACTAACATTTTAACTATTTCCATCTGCATCCTCCCCTATTCCATGCATATCATCTTCTGCAAATTCATTTTCTTCTAAGTTTTTTTGATATAGTTCTTCTGTAAATTCAATTTCTTCAATTATTATATTGTCTTCCATTTGCATCTTTCCTTCCTTTATTATAATATGCAAAGTTTTTTTATATGTTATTTGTTAATATTCTTTAATTAATTATTTCAAGAAGCCCTATAAATATAAGCTTTTCATTTCATGTCTCGGCTTATTACGAAATTTAAGAACTTCTAATTTATTTTATGGCACCCTTCCACTATCGTGAACTCTTTCCATAAAATTGCATAGAATTTCTAAAATTTCTTTATGCACATTCGACACTTCATTCAAAGCTTATATTATATGGCTTCTTGATATTTAATTTATAAAAAAATAATATTAATAAGATTAGAAAAAAATCTCAGCTGACTTATTCATCTGCTGAGATTTTTTCTTTATTTAAAAATTTTACTTCTACATACAATTTGTTTGCAAATGATTGCACTACATTTTTTAGTAAGTATTGTTCTTCTGTCATTTGGTCACATTTTGGAAATTCTTTTTTGGTAAATACGTGTCTTATCGATACTTCTAAATTTGCACAAAATCTATTGTATGCTTTTCCTACTTCGTAATTTTGAATTGTTAATGCAATTAATTTTTTTATATCACTTATACTATATACTTGTTTTAATATACAAATTACTAATAAATATGCTATTTGTGCTCTGTTATATTTCTTTTTTTCTGGCGCTGGCATTACACCTTGTTTTACGTAGTTATTTATCATTGTTTTTGTTATTACTTTATCTTCTTTATTTATAGAATATGCTCCTAAATATCTTTCTATATAATTTACTACTTGATCTAAATATAAGTCTATATCTGGTAGTTCATTCCATCTTGGCATATGAAATTTTAGTATTGATTCTATTTGTTCTTCCATTCTTACACTTCCTCTGTGCTACATTTTAACAGATTTATAGTTTTTTTTCAAGTTTTTGCATAATTTAAAAGACAGCTATTTAAGCTGCCTTCTCTTATTTCAAAATTCTTAATGTATTAAATATTGTCAAAATTGTAACACCAACATCTGCAAAAACTGCTTGCCACATGCCACTAAGGCCAATTGTGCTAAGGAATAAAATTAAAACTTTTACTGTAATTGCAAATACTAAGTTTTGTCTTATAATTCCACAAGTCTTTTTAGAAATTTTTATAGCATCTAAAATTTTTGAAACATTGTCTGTCATTATAACTACATCAGATGCTTCTATTGCTGATTCTGAACCAACTCCACCCATTGAAATTCCTACATCTGCTCTTGCTAAAACTGGTGAATCGTTTATTCCATCTCCAACAAATGCAACTTTTGCTTTCTCTTCTTGTTTATTTATAATTTCCTCAAATGCATTATATTTGTCTTGTGGTAACATTTCAGATTTTATATTTTGTATTCCGATTTCTTTTCCTGTTTTTTCTGCTATTTGCTTGTTATCACCTGTAAACATATTTGTTTTAATTCCTAATTTTTTTAGTTCTTTTATTGTTTCAACTACACCATCTTTTACTGTATCACCTAAGTAGATAATTCCTGCTAATTTATCATTTATTTTTACATATATTTTTGTTGCACCCTCCTCGTTTGCATCATTTGATTCAACTAGAACTGAATTTCCTACTAATACTGTTTCTCCATTATACTGATAACTTAGCCCTTTTCCTGCAATTTCTTTAAATTCTTGAACTTCTGCTATTTCTTCTTTATTAGCCTTCATAATTGCTTTGGCAATTGGATGGTTTGAATATTTTTCACCCATTGCTGCATATTTTAGTACTTCTTGTTCATTATAATTTTCAAATGTATCTATTTTTGTTATTTCAAATTCACCCTTTGTAAGTGTTCCTGTTTTGTCAAATACAATTTCTTTTATGTCTTTTATTGCATCTATGTAGTCGCTTCCTTTAATAAGAATTCCTTCTTTTGAAGATTTTCCTATTCCTGAAAAATAGCTAAGTGGTACTGATATTGCAATTGAACATGGGCATGAAATTACTAAAAATATCAATGCTCTGTAAATACTTCCATTGTTTCCCGTATATGGAATATCTGTAAATAGTGGTAAAAATATTGCTACAATTGCTGCTAAGCCTATTACTATTGGTGTATAAATTGATGACGCTTTATTTACAAATGTTTCTGTTTTGGCTTTTTTATCTGTTGCATTTTCTACTAAATCTAGAATTCTGCTTACTGTAGAATTTTCATATTTTTCTGTAACTTTTACTTCTATCATTCCATCTACAACAATGCTTCCTGATAATACATTTTTGTTTTCTGACACTTGTGTTAATTTACTCTCTCCTGTTAGAGATGCTGTGTTTAAATCTGCTGTTCCTTTTGTTACAACTCCGTCTAGTGGAACTTTTTCACCCTCTTTAACTAAGATTATATCACCTATTTTTACCTCTTCTGGTGAAACTTTTCTGATATCATTTTCGTTTTTTAAATTTGCATATTCTGGTTTAATATCCATCAAATCTTTAATAGATTTTCTACTTTTACTAATTGACTTTTCTTCAAGAATTTTTCCTATCTCATATAAAATAATTACCATTAGGCCTTCCATATGTTCACCGACAAGATATGCTCCAACACATGAAACTGTAATCAAGAAGTTTTCATTTATTTTTTTACTTGCAAATAACATCTTAAATGCATTTTTTGCTGTTCTAAATAATAAAATTGTATAACCTAAAATTATAAATATTGTACTAACTGTATCAGGTAATTTGGCATATAAACCAATACCTGCAATTAATATTCCTATTACTAATCTTGTAATTTGAGCACCTGTTTTAGACTCTTTTTTGTTTTCTATCTCTTTCATTTTTTCTGCTGAAAACATTTCAACATCTGGTTCTTGCTCCTTTACAGCCTTTCTAACTTCATCTACACTAACTGTATCTGTTTCATAAGTTAATTTTAATTTTGCAAAATTCACATTAACATTGTGTAAACCTGGATTTTTAGATAACTTTTCTTGTATTTCATTTGCACATGCTGCACAATCTAAATCTTTTAATATAAATTCATACTTTTTCATATGCTTCCTCCTTTTCTATTTTGGTACTTTTGGGACCGGTTCTCTGCCGTACCATTTTGGTACCGTTGGGACCGGTTCTTATCGGTGCATTTTTTTAACTTATTTATGTTCATATCCTTCTTCTATGTGTCTTTTAGCCATTTCATACATTTCTGAAATATGCTCATCATCTAATGAATAATATACTATTTTTCCCTCTTTTCTGAATTTTACTAGTTTTGCTTGTTTCAATACTCTTAGCTGATGTGATATTGCTGATTGTGTTGAGTTTGTTATTTCTGCTATATCTCCTACACATAGTTCTGCTTCTAATAATGCACTTATTATTTTCATTCTTGTAGTGTCTCCAAATACTTTAAATACTTCAGCTATGTCAAATAACAAGTCATCACTTGGCATAATCTTTTTTATTTTTTTTACTTTTTCTATATCTACTATTCCGTCTTCCATCTTTCCTCCTTGTTTAGTTCTTTCGTTTTTCATATGAATAGTTGTTCATATGTTTATGTTTTCATACTAACATTATTATATGTTTTTGTCAATAGGTATGTTAAAGATTTTTATAAAATCTCTTCAACCACAAAAATAGCCATTAACAAACTGTTAAATGGCTATTTTTTTAAATCTTTTATTTACTTCATTCCAATTTACAATGTTCCAAAATGCATTAATATAATCCGCTCTTTTAGTCTTATATTGCAAGAAATATGAATGTTCCCACATGTCTAAAACTAATAGTGGCTCACATCCCCACAATGTTAAATTTTGATGTTTTTCACATTGTAAAATTTCTAATTTGCAAAAATCTGGCACCCATACCAGTAAATTCCAGCCTGATGCTTCCACAACTTTGCTACTTTCTGTAAATTGTTCTTTAAATTTTTCGTAACTTCCAAAATCTTTTATTATTTGTTCCATTAATTTATTGTCTGGACTTGTTGGAATTGCAGGTCCCATATTTTCAAAAAATAATTCATGTAAGATTACTCCTGAGCCAAAAAAACTCAAGTCTTTCTCTAAGCATTTTATATTTGCAAATTCTCCTTTGACTCTTGCCTGTTCTAGTTTCTCTTGTGTTTTGTTTGTATTTTCTACATATCCTTTATATAAAATATTATAATGTATGTCTAAGGTTTCTTGATTGTAATATGGTTCTAGTGCATTTAATGGATATGGTAATTCTTTCACTTTTATCATTGTCATTCCTCCTCCATATCTATTATATTTAAATGAAAAAAATTCATACCTTTTATAGTATGAATTTACTGAATTTTTCTTCTCTGCATGTTATAACAAATTTTTGCAACTAGATTATTTGGTACAATTTTAGCTCCAAATCTAGCTAACTTTATTTTCCACCCTGGGACTATATAAAATTTTCCTTTTAATAGTTTATCAGTTGCATATTTCGCCACATATTTACTACTTAAACCTTTTAGTGCAAATTGTACATCTGCAACTTTATTAAAATTAGTATCTACTGGTCCTGGACACAAAATGCTTATTTGCACTTT
>CAKPHD010000043.1 GCA_934155625.1 uncultured Clostridia bacterium | reverse complement strand
AAAAAGTACTATGATATGGATTTATATGATAAAACATATCCAGATTATGATTATGATGATAGTAATATAATTTAATGGGATGTATTATGGATAGTAGTAGACTATCCTTTTTTTTTTCGGTTTCTTAGTCACACCTTGGTCACACTTTCTACAAAATTACACAATTTTAAACACATTTTAACACAAACAAAGCATTACCAATTTCACCGATTAACTTACTCTAACAAGACTAAACACAATTACACCAAATTCAGCAATATCAACACTTACGGGCTCATAACCCCAAGGTAAAAGCAAAAAAATTCAAAAATCATATATATTATAGATAAGTACAAAAAAATAAAAAAAGCATACTCTTTCGACAAGGTTCGACAATATTTTTTTTGAAAAGTGATATAATTAATTTATAATAAAAATAAAGGGAGGAATTGGAAATGGAAGAAAAAAAGAAAAGTGGATTTGCAACTGCTGGATTAGTGCTAGGAATTATAGGAATATGCACATCATTTATTCCAATAGTAAACAATGTATCATTTATATTAGGATTAATTGGAATAATATTTGGAATAGTAGCATTAATTAAAAAAGCTAGTAAAGGACAGGCAATAGTAGGAGTGATTTTATGTATATTGGCTATAGCGATTACAATAAACTCTCAACAAGCTTTATCAGATAGTTTAAATGAAGTTAGTTCGAACTTAGATAAGGCAACAGGCTCAAGTACAGAAGAGATATTAGCAAATGATGCAAATGTAGAGTTAGGAAATTTCGAAGTAACAAAAGGAAGTTATGGGATAACTAATACGAAACTAACGGTAAAAGTTACAAATAAAACTAGTGAAAAGAAATCTTTTAGCTTCCATATAGAAGCGGTAGATGATGCAGGTACAAGAATTAATGAGGATTATGTTTATGCAAATAATTTAGCAGCAGGACAAAGTCAAAACTTTGATATATTTACTTTAGTGTCATCAGACAAAATAGACACAATGAAAAATGCTACTTTTAAAATTATAGAAGCTTCCATGTATTAAAATAAAACACTTACTTAGGTAAGTGTTTTATTTATAGTAGGAAAGTTCTCATTGTTGGAGAACTTTCTATACTAGATAGAAAAAAAGAAAAAAATTCCCAAACAATTCACAGAAAAAACATTTACAAAACAGCAAAACTATGTTAGACTAGATAAGTCGTTTGCTTAATTCATCATAAACAATTACCCGAAAAACATAAAGGAGGAAGCGAAAATAAGTAAGAACATTTTAATCATAGGAGAGCCGCGTTGCGGCAAAACAACAGTTGCAAACAATTTATTCAAAAAATATAATAATTACGAAATAATACGAGGAGATGTATATTCAACAGCAATTAAATCTATAATAAGAAAAAAAGAAACGCCAGAAAACGAAATAAAAAAAGATATAATGACAGAAGAAGACATGGACGAATTAATGTATAATATTGTAAAACAAATGGAAATCGAAACAGAAAGAACAAATCAAAAAATCATATTAGAAACAAATGATATAAGTGTAGAAAAAGCAATAGAATACTTTAAATCAGATTTTGACATATACTGTCTTGGAATGCCAAACGAAACTGTAGAAAGTCTTGCATATCAAATTAGGGAAAATGATGAAGAAAATGACTGGACCAACTATATTGGAGACGAAAGATTAAAAACAATATGCAATGATGTAATAAAAAACAGTAAAAATGACAGAGCAAAATGCGAAAGATATGGAATTAATTTTTTTGATACATCTGGCAATAGAAATGAAAAGATTGATCAAATAGTAAAAGAAATTGAACTAAAAAGTATTGACAAAGAATAAAGGAGGAGATAATATGTGTACAGCAGCAACATATAAAACCAATGACTTTTATTTTGGAAGGACATTAGATTATGAATATTCTTATATGGAAGAAATAACAATAACACCGCGAAATTATCCATTCAAATTTAAAGAAAAAGAAACAATAAATACTCATTATGCCATAATAGGAATGGCGTATGTAGCAGAAGAATATCCATTATATTATGATGCTGTAAACGAAAAAGGATTAGGGATAGCAGGTCTCAACTTTGTAGGAAACACATATTATAATGAATCAATAGAAGGAAAAGACAATATAGCGCAATTTGAATTTATACCATGGATTTTAAGCCAATGTGCAACTACAGAAGAAGCAAAAAAATTGATAGAAAAAATTAATTTAACAAATATTCCATTCAATTCACAATTACCATTGGCACAATTGCACTGGATTATTGCAGATAAAGACGAAGCAATAACAGTAGAAGCGGTGCAGGAAGGAATAAAAGTATACGAAAATCCTGTAGGAGTATTAGCCAATAATCCACCATTTGATAAGCAGATGTTTGCACTAAACAATTATATGAACTTATCAAATAAAGCACCAGAAAATAAATTTGCATCCAATTTAAATTTACAAAAATATAGTAGAGGAATGGGAGCAATAGGACTTCCAGGTGATTTATCGTCACAATCTAGATTTGTTAGAGTAGCATTTGTAAAGATGAATTCTGTATCAGCAGAAGGAGAAAACGAAAGCGTTAGTCAATTCTTTCACATTTTAAATTCTGTTGATCAGCAAAGAGGATGTTGTGAATTAGAAAATGGTAAATATGAAATAACAATTTATACATCTTGTTGCAATGCAACAAAAGGAATTTATTATTATACCACATATGATAATCATCAAATTACAGCTGTTGATATGCGTAAAGAAGATTTGAATATTAATAATTTAATAAGGTATCCCTTAATAAAGGATGAACAAATAAAAATACAAAATTAGAATATAATTATCCACAATAATAGCTCTTATTGTGGATAATTACATATAAAAAATAATAAAAAATGAAAGAAGGTATAAAATATGGATTTAACTTTAGATGTAGGAGAATATAAATTAAATATAAGAGCAGCAGTAGTAATTATACACAATGGAAAGGTATTAGCACACAGAAATTTAAATAAAGGACATTATGCACTAATAGGTGGAAGAGTTGAGATTGGCGAGGACTCAGAAAAAACAGTAAAAAGAGAAGTTATGGAAGAGCTAGGAAAAGAGATCGAAATTACAGGATATGTATCAACTATAGAAAACTTTTTCGAAATGAAAGGGTCAAAATATCATGAAATTCTATTTATACATAAAGGTGAATTTGTTGACGAGGATGATAAAAAAATAGAACATACATTAAAAAATCTAGAAGGGAAAGATTATCTACAATATGAATGGCTAGAGTTAGACAAAATTGAAGAATATCCATTATTACCACAAGCAGCAAAACAAGTGTTAAAAGAAAAAGATTTACCAGTCCATAGAATAAATAATGATTTAAACTAGGAGGAGATTATGGGAGAGCTTTGGGATATATATGATGCAAATAGAGAGAAAACAGGAAGAAAAGCAGAAAGAGATGTTTATCAATTTAAAGATGGAGAATATCACATTGTAGTAACGGGAGTAATTTTAAATCATAAAAAAGAAATCTTAATAAGCAAAAGAGCTGAATTTAAAAAATATGGCGGACTATGGGAATGCAATAGTGGTTCGATATTAGCAGGGGAGAGTAGCTTAGACGGAATTCTGCGTGAATTAAAAGAAGAGCTTGGAATTGAATTTTCAAGAGAGGAAGCCATATTTTTAAAAGAAGTCAAAAGGGATAAAGCCGTTCCTGATTTTAAGGATTTGTGGTTGTTTCAGAAAGATATTAATATAAATGAAATAACATTTCCAGATGGTGAAGCCACTGATGCTAAGTGGGTCACAATTGAACAATTTATGCAAATGTATAAAAATAAAGAAATTGTACCGACAATAAATTTTGGTGAAGAGGAGTATAAACTAGCTTTAAAAAAATTGCACAAAAAGAATGCGGAAAAATATTACAATAACACAGAAGCTGATAAGCCTACACCAAATGTAAAATATTTTTTGGAAAATTGCGAATATAATCCTCAAAAAGCAATAGACTTAGGCTGTGGGTCTGGAAATGATACAGTATATTTAATTAATAACGGATGGGATGTTATTGCAATTGATAGAGAAGAGGTTAAAAATAGAATTTCTAAAAGATTGAAACAAGAACAGTTGACTAAATTTGAATTTCAAAAGCAAATTTTTGAGGATGTTAAATTAGAAAAATGTAATTTACTTGTTGCCAATTATAGTCTTTCATTTTGTAGAAAAGAAAGTTTTCAAGAACTTTGGAAAAAAATTACTGACAGTATAGAATTAGATGGATATTTTGTGGGGAATTTTTTCGGAATAAATGATTCCTGGGTGAATAATAAATCTAATATGAAATTTTTTAAAAAAGAAGAAGTGATAAATTTATTTGAAGATTTTGAAATCATTAATTTTAAAGAAGTAGAAAAAGATGGCACTACAGGATTAAATGAAATTAAACATTGGCATTTGTTTATTGTAGTGGCTAGAAAAAATAAAAGTTTTGTATAGTTTCACATAAATAAAAAAGATTTTACTATTTATAGTAAAATCTTTTAATTTTGGTTGCGGAGGTAGGACTCGAACCTACGACCTTCGGGTTATGAGCCCGACGAGCTGCCAACTGCTCCACCCCGCGATGTGTCAGTACTTTTATATTATATACAGTTTTATAAAAAATGTCAATACATTTCCATAAATTTTCCAAATATTTTGAAAAAACGGTTTAAGTTTAATCTATAAAAGATTTTACTAAACCGTTTTTATAGTAATTATTTTTTCTTAATGGTTAAAGCTAATTTTTCTACAATATCTAAAGCCTCAATTATTTCTTCTTCTGTATAATTTCTTAATAATTTTCTTGTTTTATTTATACAAGTATCATCAAGTCCAAACAAAATGTAATCTGCAGAATGTCCACTAACTTCACGAAGCTTTCTTAAGCTGTAATAAACTAAATTTCCTTTTCCATCTTCGACAAAACCTAAGAATTGACTAGATGTACCTATTTCTCTAGCAAGTTGAGTTTTATTCATTTTTAACTCTTCTTCTCTAATTTTTTTGATTCTTAGGCCTCTTTCATGTTGCTCTTTTCTTTCTACTTCGATTGCTACATTTGATTTTTTTCTTCCCATAATAAAACTCCTCCTTTTTCATTTTTTAATATTATATAGTATAAATTGAACAAATTAATAACAAAACAAAATGGTATTTTATAGTGTTTTATGGTAAAAAATGATTAAAAATAGTAATGATTAATAAAAAGTAACTGAGATGATGTTCAAGATTTGACTTGAATATCATCTATTTTTGTATCTCATTTTGTTATAAATTTTCGAATTTTGTCAAATATTTCTATCACTGAATTTCGCCAGTGCCAAGCGTTTGAATGATATTTTAAATATGCAAGTTGGAACGAGCGCAAAAGATGAAAAGGTGGTGGAAAATATGAGTTGGTTAGAAGAAATGGGACGTTTTATAAAAAAATGGCTTTTTTAAAATGTAAATGATAGAATGAAAAAAGGAGTGTGATTAACACTCCTTTTTTATATCTTGAATATAATATTTTTTTTGTGTATAATTAGGAAAATAAAAAAGGAGATTAGATAACAAATGGTAATTAGTATTATAAAAATGATAATATTGTCACATTTAACTTATTATAGCAATTTTAAAATTATGAATAAGAAGACTAAAATTCAGTTAAAAAACAATTTGCTTCTCATAGTATCTGGATTAATATGTGGAATTATAAAAGAGGCAATAAGTTCTTTTATGAGTATAATTATTTTAATTATACTTGTAAGTATCATATTTTCAGAGGATAACATTGGAAAAAATGTATTGGCAACTATACTTTCATTAAGTTTAAATTACACTTTAGAAGTAATTGCAATTATGTTATGCTTTTGGATTGATAGACTAACAAATATTCATAACATTTATATTGATGTATGCACAATAGGAATATTACAGTTAATTTTATTATATGGTATTTTTAAAATAAAAAGATTTAAATATGGAGTTTCTTTTTTACAGAAAAATATTAATAATGAGTTTGTAGATTTACTAGTTTTAAATGTAAGTATTATAATATTATTTTTGATAATGAGCTTGTATAATTCAAATGACAAAATGGCGAGTATTATAAGTTTAGAAACAACTATTTATGCAATTATTTTGTATGTCACAATCAAAAAATCATTAAACCTATACTATAAACAAAAAATGTTAATTCAAGAGTTAGAAGACACAAAACTAGAATTAGACAGCAAAAACAAAGAAATAAAAGATTTAGAAACAGAAAATCTAACATTCAAAAAGAGAAGCCATTCGCTAGTCCATCAGCAGAAAGCATTAGAATATAAAATGCAACAGATGATGATGCAAACAGAAATAAGCAAAGAACAAGCGGGAGAAGTAAAAGAAAAGCTAGAAAAAATAAGAGAAGAAATATATAAAGAAAAAGAAAACATCGAGTTAGACAAAACAGGAATTACAGAAATAGATGATATGTTAAAATATATGCAGTCAGAATGTAATAAAAACAAAATAGAATTTATATTAAAATTAGAAGGAAATATACATCAAATGACTAATAATGCAGTATCAAAAGAAGACTTAGAAATACTGTTAGCAGACCACATAAAAAATGCAATAATAGCAATAAATCATACAGAAAACGTAAATAGAACAATAATGGTAAAACTGGGTAAATTAGAACCAGCATATGGAATAAGTATTTATGATACTGGAGCAGAATTTGAAAAAGAGACACTAGACAATTTAGGAAAGAAACCAAGTACAACACATGCAGAAGAAGGTGGTACTGGTATGGGATTTATGAACACATTTGAGACATTAAGAAAGTATCAAGCAAGTTTAACTATAGAAGAATATAATAAGCCTAGCAAAGACAACTATACAAAAGTAATAAATATAAAATTTGATAAAAATAATGAATTTAAAATTAAAACATATAGGGAGGTAAAAGATGACAGAATTATGGGACGTATATGATATTAACAAAAATACAATAGGAAAAGTAGTAGAAAGAGAAACATATAAATTTCAAAAAGGAGAATATCATTTAATTACAGTAGCAGTAATAATGAATTCAAAAAAACAAATATTAATAGCAAAAAGATCAGAAAAGAAAAAAAGGGCACCATTAAAATGGGAATTATCAGGAGGGGGAGTACGAGCAGGAGAAAATAGTTTGCAAGCAATTTTAAGAGAATTAACAGAAGAAATAGGGTTAAAATTTTCTGCGAACGAGGCAACATTTTTTAAAGAAACTAAAAATGAAGAGAAAAATGGCTCAGGATCATTTAAAGACTTTTGGCTATTTAAAACAGATATTAAAGCTGAGGATGTAACATTTCCAGACAATGAAGCAACAGAAGCAAAATGGGTAACAATAGAAGAACTATTAAAAATGGCAGAAAAAGATGAAATTATTTCTGGATTAGACTTTGGAAAAAAAGATTATGAATTAGCAATAGGCAAGTGCTAATATGTCAAAAAAGCTTGACAAAATCAGTAAAAGGTAATAAATTATAATTGTATCAATGTAATATAACTTTTCTAAAATTAGAAAGGAGAAAAGATATGAAACATGAAATCAAGCAAATATCCAAAAATGAAAATGGAGCAGTTTATAAAATCTTGCTTCAAATTCCATTTGTATTAGGATGGATTGAACGGGTAAAGTTTTACGTTTCAACAAGGGAACAAAAAAATGTGTACCCAATGCAACACGTAAAAAATGAAAATGATATAGCATATTTTGAAGCAACAGTTGAACTGTCTAGATATGCAGTATATCACTATTATTTTTCATTTGATGCAAATAGCCGATTTCGGTATTATAAAAAAGAAAATACCAGTGGTGACAACAGTGTAACAAATGAAGAGTGTTGGAAATTATCAGTCAACTTTGAGGTACCTGAATGGGCAAAAGGAACTGTAATGTATCAAATCTTTGTGGATAGATACAAAAGAACACGAGGATTAGAAAAGAAGCCAATGAAAGGTAGAGACATTCATGAAAATTGGAATGAGCCACCTGTAGTTGGTCCAAATGAAAAAGGACAATGGTGTGTAGACTTTTATTGTGGAGATGTAAAAGGTATTACAGACACAATGAAATACATCAAAAAATTAGGAGTAGATATTATTTATCTTTGTCCTATTTCTGAAAGTCAATCTAATCACAGATATGATACATCAGACTACAGAAGTATAGATCCATATGCTGGAACTAGTGAGCTGGTAAAGGAAATGTGTGAAAAAGCACATAAATACGGAATGAAAGTCATTCTTGATGTAGTATTTGACCATACAGGTAATGATAGTGTTTATTACAATGAATATGGAAATTATGATAGTATTGGAGCATATCAAGTGGTTAAAATTCCAGAATATAAAGGAAAAGTGTCACCATATAGTGACTTCTATGATACTTATTGTCATTTTGGAGAACATGAATTTAAGTTCTGGTGGAATTTTCATACTATGCCTAAATGTGATTGTAAATCTGAACATTGGAGAGAATTTATTTGCGGAGTTGGCGGAGTAATTGATTTTTATTTCTCATTAGGAGTTGATGGACTTAGACTTGATGTGGCAGATGACCTGAATGATGAGTTTGTGGAATATATTCATACTGCAGCAATCAGAAATAAGCCAGATGCTTTCATTATTGCAGAGATGTGGGAAAAAGATCCGATGGATAGAAGATATCTTAAAAATGCAAAAGGAATTCATTCTTTAATGAATTATAGATTAACAGATGCGGTGATGAGATATTATAAATATTGTGATGTTAATAAATTAAGTGGTACACTGAAATTTATTAGCACAGAATATCCTACAGGAACAATTTTAACTCTTATGAACTTTACATCAACACATGATATTTCAAGAGCTATTGAAATATTCGGATGCAATATTTTTAATGAGTATGCAGATTGGGCCTGGGATTTAATTAGAGGTAATGGTGACTGTGAATGGATTAAACAACACCAAATGACTTCTTATGAATACCACTGTGGTAAAATGGTACTCAAATCATATTGCTTTGCATTAACATTTTTGCAGGGAATTTTCTCAATTTTCTCTGGAGATGAAGTTGGAGTTAGAGGAATTGGAAATCTTGCCAATAGAGCTCCATATCCATGGGGACATAGAGATAAAGACATGTTAAAATACTTTAGAGGACTCGGAAAGATTCGTAAAGAAAACCAGTTCTTGAGAACAGCAGAACAAAGAATAGTAAAAATTGACCATGAGCACTTGGTATTTGAGCGGTATAACGAAAACGAAGGGATTATGGTAATTGTTAGTAGAACACACCACATTACTAAAGTTGATTTACCAGAAGAATACAAAAACGGAGAAATTGTTGCTAGACTTAAATGTTGTACAAAAGAACAGTTAAGTCCATTTGGTGCAATTGCTGTAAGAAAAACAAAATAATGTTTCATTTCACAAGAGGTTCTTAGAAATAAGAGCCTCTTTAAAATTTTAAATAAAAATATTGAAAAATAATGCATAAATGGTATAATTAAATGGATAATAATTAAAGGAGGTATGATTGAACATGAAAATTTATTATGTAAGACATGGTCAAACAGACTGGAATTTAGCAAGAAAAATGCAAGGCGGGGGAACTGAAAAAGAGTTAAACTCAACAGGAATAGAACAAGCAAACGAAACAAAAAAAGAATTAGAAAATGCTAAATATGATATTGTAATATGTTCACCAATGCATAGAGCAATACAAACAGCAGAAATAATAAATAAAGAAAAAAACGTACAAATGATAACAGATGAAAGAATAAGAGAGAGAAAACTGGGAGAACTAGAAGGGCATGAAATAACAGACGAAATGGAAAAAAGAATCTGGAATTATGACTTAAACTATCAAATACCAGGCGGAGAAAATTTACATGAATTTGAAAAAAGAATATTAGACTTTTTAGATGACATAAAGGAAAAATATAAAGGAAAAACAGTACTTATTGTTGCACATGGTGGAGTTGCAAAAGTATTAAAGGTTCACTTATACGGAATGCCAAAAAGCAAAGACTTATCAGAAATAGAAATGAAAAACTGTGAAATAATAGAAGCTGAAATATAAATAAAGAATGGAGAAAAACGTGAAAAATTACTACGAAATATTAGAAGTAGATAAAAAAGCATCACCTGAAGTAATAGAAAAAGCATATAAAACACTTGTAAAAAAATATCATCCAGATTTGCAAAATGAAGAAAATCATGCTGAATATGAAGAAAAAATGAAAGAAATAAATGAAGCGTATTCAGTACTATCAGATGACTTTAAAAAATCAAATTATGATGAACAATTACAAGAATCAACTATATCAGTAGAAGAATACAACAAATTATTACAAGAAAATCAAAATTTGAGAGCTCAAATAGAAACTATAAATTCTAGAATCTATACTAGTCAAGAGGCTGATAAAAAGCCGAAAGCTAATGATGATACAATATCAAGAATGAGCAAAGTAATGTATGATAATATAAGACAAGCAAGAGCTCAAGCATATAATGATGCATATGTACAAGACATGAAAAATAGAGGATATAAAATAAAATATAGTCATGATTTAAAATATTATATAAAATTTACTGGATGTATTTGTATGGTAATTATTGCTTTGTGGATAATTTATCAAATCCCAATAATAAAACATTTTTGTAATAAATTATATGAAGAAAATCTAGTTATACAATCAATAATAAATATATTTAAAAAGACATTTGCAACTGCAAAATAAAATATGAAAGGAAAAGTTATGAAAGCATTAATAACAGGTGCATCTTCTGGAATAGGAAGAGATATAGCTAAAGAATTAAGCAAAAATGGGTATGATTTAGTGCTAGTAGCAAGAGATTTAGAAAAATTAAATGAAGTAAAAATAGAATTAAAAACAAAAGTAGAGACGGTAAGTATAGACATTTCTAATCCAGAAAATTGTAAACAATTATATGAGCAATACAAAGATATAGACATACTTGTAAACAATGCAGGATTTGGAGATTGCGGGTATTTTGATAAAACAAATTTGGATAAAGAATTACAAATGATAAACACAAATATTGTAGCATATCATGTTTTAACAAAATTATATTTACAAGACATGAAAAAAAGAAATAGTGGAAAAATATTAAATGTAGCATCAATTGCAGGATTTATGCCAGGTCCATTAATGGCAACATATTATTCAACAAAAGCATATGTTGTAAGACTTTCAGAAGCAATAAGAGAAGAATTAAGAAGAGAAAAATCAAATGTACAAATAAGCATTTTGTGTCCAGGACCAGTTAATACTAATTTTAA
>CAKPHD010000042.1 GCA_934155625.1 uncultured Clostridia bacterium | reverse complement strand
GAGGTAGGATAAATGAAAAAAATACCAAGGGGAAAACATCATAATACTAGAGGAAAAAGGCTAAAGAAAGAAATAAATAATAAAAGAAAACAATTAAATAAAAGAAAAATTGCATTAATACTATTAATAATAATTATAGTAACTGCAGTAATAGTAAAAAAATCCAAAAATAAAACAACAGTAGAAACAACAACAAATCAAGTAGAACAAAAAACAACAAGTCAAGATGAAAATAAAAATGAAGAAAATCAAGTTAATGAGCAGAATCAAGATCAAGAACAGCAACCAGAAAAAGAAATAACAGATTGGAGATTAACTCTTGCAAATTATGAAAACTTATTACCAGAAAATTTTACAGTAAAAGTAGAAAATATAGATAAAACAAGACAATTTGATGTTCGAGCAATTGGAGAATTAAACAATATGATGAACCAAATGAAAAAAGATGGAATAACAAATATTTGGATACAATCAGCGTACAGAAGTGTAGCAAGGCAAAAAGAACTGTATGATGCTAGTGTAAAAAAATATTTACAAGAAGGAAAATCACAAGAAGAGGCTGAAAAACTGACGAATGAATATATCAATAAACCTGGTTCAAGTGACCACAATTTGGGACTTGCAGTAGACTTCAACAAAGTTGATAATGGATTTGAGAAGTTAGAGGGATTTAAGTGGTTACAAAAAAATGCAGAAAATTATGGATTTGTATTAAGATATCCAAAGGACAAAGAAGATATAACTAAAATAGCATATGAGTCTTGGCATTGGAGATATGTTGGCGTAGAACATGCTAAAAAAATGAATGAATTAAATATGTGCCTAGAAGAATATATACAATATTTAAAGACACATTAAAATAGAAAGGTTCGATAGTAATGTCGAATCTTTTTTTGAAATTTTAATAGAGTCACTTTAGAGTCACATTCCAATATTAATATATAATCAAATAACAAAGAAAGGAAAGTAGAAAATGGAAATTTTAAAAGTTGAAAATTTCTGGCAAAGGAGAAAATGAAGTAAAAGCAGTAAATGACATATCATTTTCATAGGTGGAAATAGATATACATTTTCAGGGACCTTTTTGGTAAGTGATGAATTTATGGACAAATAATGAATTAATAAAAAATTAATATTTTATCTATTTTTTATTAATAAAAATCTGTTATAATATAGAGGAAGAAAGGAAGAGGAGACATGTATAATATATTAGTAGTAGATGACGATAAAGAAATTGTAAAAGCAATTGAAATATATTTAGGAAAAGAAAACTATAAAATAATAAAAGCATATGATGGAGAGCAGGCGCTAGAAGAAATCAAGAAAAATGAAATACAATTAGTAATATTAGACATAATGATGCCAAACAAAGATGGACTAGAAACATTAGAAGAAATAAGAAAAGACAAAAACATACCAGTAATAATGCTATCAGCAAAATCAGAAGATATAGACAAAATAAATGGACTAAATGTAGGAGCAGATGATTATGTTACAAAACCATTTAATCCTGTAGAACTAATAGCTAGAGTAAATGCATTAATAAGAAGATATACTAAATTTGGTGGAGAAAATAATGTGAATGATAGTGATACCGCTTCTAGTCAAAAAGAAGAAAATATTATACAAAATGGAGAGTTAATAATAAATGATGATTTAAAACAAGTAATAGTAGATGGAAAAGAAGTAAAACTAACACCAACAGAATACAATATATTAAAATTTTTGACAAAAAACAAAGGAAAAGTATTTTCAATTGAAGAAATATATACAAATGTATGGGACGGAGAATACTATGCAGCAGAAAATGTAATTGCAGTACATATAAGACACATAAGAGAAAAAATCGAAATAAATCCCAAAGAGCCTAAATATCTAAAGGTTATATGGGGTGTTGGATACAAAATTGAACCGATGAGAACCGGTCCCAACGGTACCTTTTAATAGGAGGAGAAAATGAAAAATACTAAATTCTTAAGAGCAGTAAGTTATGTTGTGTTGTCAATATCAATAGTGATACTTATTTTATCTGTTATGTGTATAGCAATAAAAAATTCAGATTATTTAAATGAAGACAAATATTTTAAATCAAAAAAATTTGCTTATAACTATTTGATGACTTTACGAGATAGTGCAGATGGATTAATTCATAACAATAGTTCATATGATAGCGTAAAAGATGGAGATATGAATATATATTATCTAGATGTGCAAAATAATTATTCAAATTATACTACCATAAAGAATATGAATTTTTTGATTATTTATAAAAATAAAGCTATTACTAATATAAGAAAAAGCACAATTGATGAAATAAAAGAGCAAATAAATTTATCACAAGATTCAAAGCAAAAAAAAGTTAATATTTTAGATGGAAGCATACAAACAGATTCAGATGCCATTGTACAATATGGAGATGAATATTTAAGCAATTTTTTAATTACATATTACACAACAGACACTGCAAAAACAGATACAAAGCTTAATGATGGAAGGTATATTGAATATATTTCAGCAGAAGTAAAAGATTTTGAAATTTATAGTTCATATACAGAAGAATTGAATTTAAGCACAGAAAGACAAATGGCAACAACATTTTTGAACATGGTTAAACCTATTAACAATAATGTGTATGTGTTTTTACCAATAAGTGCATTGCTAACATTATTACTTATTATATATCTAACAAGTGTAATAGGACATGATGGAAACGAGGATAATCCAATAAACATTAATACTTTTGATAGAATTCCTATAGAAATAATAGTATTTTGTGCAATGCTAATTAGTTGTATGCCATTCATATTGTTAGAATTTGCAGAAAATGACTATAACGCAATAAATTCTATTGTAATAACAGCATATTTTATTATATATATTTGTGCAGTAATTACTATGACGACTGTCATAAAAAGAATAAAAGCAAGACAATTATTAAAAACATCTATAACAGGAAAAGTTTTATTATGGTGTTTAAAAATTTGCAAAAAGATTGCAAATAAAATAAAACAGATTTGGAATACAATTACATATTCACCAAATACAACGGCTAAAGTAATAATTACAACAGGATTAACAATTTTTGTATGGCTGTTGCTTATAGCAATAAGCGGAAACGGCCCAATGTTTCCAATAATAATGATTGGATTAATAGGTTTTGTTTTATATAAAATAATAAAAATTTTTAAAGAGTATTTACAAATAGAGAGAAAATTAAAAGATATATATGAAGGAAATAATCAAAGTAAACTTGACGAAAAAAGTGTTGAAAATGTTTTCAAAAATTCAGTAATATATTTAAATGATATTTCTAATGGATTCGAAAATGCAGTACAAGAAAGAATGAAAAGTGAGAGAATGAAAGCAGAATTAATAACAAATGTATCGCATGATATAAAAACTCCATTAACATCAATAATTAACTACGTAGATTTACTAAAACAAGAAAATATTCAAGATGAAAAGGCAAGAGAGTATATAGAAATATTAGAAAATAAATCTCAGAGATTAAAAAGACTTACAGAAGACTTAGTAGAAGCTTCAAAAGTATCAACAGGAAATATAGCTTTGAATTTAGAAAAAATAAATATAGTGGAACTTATTAAACAAGCAACAGGGGAATTTGAGGATAAGTTTAAAAAACGAAAATTAGAACCAATAATAAATTCAGAGCAAAATGAAATTAACATTATGGCTGATAGCAAATATATGTATAGAATTATAGAGAATTTATATAGCAATATTTCAAAATACGCATTAGAAAATTCAAGAGTGTATGTTGATATAAATTGCACCGATAAGAACCGGTCCCAACGGTACCACTGTGCAAATAGAAATAAAGAATATTTCTAAAGACAAGCTTAATATTTCTGCTGATGAGCTAATGCAGAGGTTTGTTAGAGGGGATAAGTCAAGAACGACAGAAGGAAGCGGTCTTGGAATTTCTATTGCACAAAATTTAACAGAATTGCAAAATGGTAAGTTTGAATTAAAGCTTGATGGAGATTTATTTAAAGTTAAATTAACTTTTAATATAATTTAAGAATAAAATATAGAAGGTAAAATATGAAAAAAAATTTGAAAATTTTAATAATAATAGCAACTTTTTTACTGATTGGTGCTATAATAATAACAATATTTATAAATATAATAAACAAAAATAAAAAAATTGTTATTTGCCTTGATGCTCGGTCATGGAGGAAGTGATGTTGGTGCATCATCTGAAAATAGATCTGAAAAAGATGATACTTTAAAAATTGCTAAATTGGTTGAAAAGCATCTTGAAGGTTATAAAAGTAAAAAGAAAATAAAAGTAATTATGACTAGAGAAAAAGACAAAGCGGTAAGTTTACAAGATAGATGCAAATTTGCAAATAAAAAGAAGGCTAATTTGTTTATCTCCATACATAGGAATAGTGCTGATACTGGTAATGGAATTGAGATATGGGCTAATAGTAAAAAGAGAGAAGCAGATACTAAATTAGCAGAAACAATGTTGAGAAAATTAGAAAAAACTAAGATTCAGAGTAATAGAGGAGTGAAGTACGGAACAATAAACAGTGAAAATTCAAATTATTATGTGCTTAATAATACGAATATGACAAGTTGCTTAATTGAATTAGGTTTTATTTCGAATGATAAAGATAATAAATTGTTAGATGAAAATATAGAAGAATATGCAAAGGCTATTGCAGAGGGGATTATAGAAAATATTGATAAATAATAAAGAAGGGAATATTAAATGAATAATAACAAGAGTAAAAAAATAAAACTACTAAGAATAATAATATTGGTTGTAACTATAATTCTTATGGTGGGACTTACAATATATTTGTTTCCAGTAATGAAAAACTTATCAACATATGATGGACAAATTGCTTTTAAAGAAAAAGTTAACAGTTCTGGAATTTATGGCTTTTTATCTTTACTAGGATTACAATTTGCGCAAATCTTTTTGATAGTATTACCAGGAGAACCTTTAGAGATATTAGCAGGAATGTGTTATGGTGCAGTTGGTGGAACTTTATTTACATTATTTTCAGTAGCAATTACAACAACTTTAATATTTATTATAACACGAAAATTTGGAAAAGAGCTTATTTATGATTCATTTGGAAAAGAAAAAATAGAAAAAATTGAAAATAGTAAGGTCTTTCAAAATTCAAAAAATATTGAATTTATATTTGCTATTTGTTTTGCAATAGTAGGAACACCAAAAGATTTACTTACTTATATAGGTGCTTTGTTTCCAATAAAGCCATTTAAATTTATACTGATCGCAACATTTTGCAGATTTCCATCAATAATATCATCAACTATAGTTGGACAATATTTTTCTAGAGGAAATTGGAAAGTAAGTATAATTGTCTATTTAATTACTTTGATATTTACTTCTTTAATTATAGTTTTAGTCAAATTTTTTGATAAAGAAAAAATTACAGAAAAGGCATTAAAAGAGTTAAAATAAGAAGTTGCAATTTAAAACTTATAAAAATTATATAAGTTAGTTGTATATTGCAACTTTTTTTCTCATTTTAATCTTTCTAGATAAAAATCATAGAAAATAATTGATAAAAAAAGGAGAATATGGTATAATATGATAGAATTTAAGCGAAATTGAAAGGAGCAACACCAATGACATTAGTAGAAGAATTAAAATGGAGAGGATTAATAAAAGATATATCAAGCCCAGAACTAGAAGAAAAATTAAACAAAGGTGGACTAACATTTTATATAGGAACAGATCCAACAGCAGATAGCTTACATGTTGGACATTTATCAAGTTTTTTAATATCAAAAAGATTAAAAGAAGCAGGACATCATCCAATACTTTTAGTAGGTGGAGGAACAGGAATGATAGGAGACCCAAGACCTACAACAGAAAGAGCAATGATAAGTAAAGAACAAGTAAAGCACAACTTTGAATGTTTAAAAGAGCAAGTAGAAAAAATATTTGGATTTGAAGTTGTAAACAACAATGATTGGTATAAAGATATAAATGTAATAGATTTTCTAAGAGATTACGGAAAATATTTTAATGTAAATTACATGTTAGACAAAGATATAATAAGAAGAAGACTTGATACAGGAATTACATATACAGAATTTTCATATATGATATTACAAGCACTAGACTTCAAACATTTACATGAATGCAATGGAGTAAACTTACAATGTGCAGGATCTGACCAATGGGGAAATATTACAGCAGGAATAGACTTAATAAGAAGATCAACAGGAGATGAAGTATATGGATTTACAATGCCATTAGTTACAGATTCACAAGGAAAAAAATTCGGGAAAAGTGAAGGAAATGCATTGTGGTTAGATAAAAATAAAACATCAAGTTATAAACTATATCAATTCTTTGTAAATGTAGAAGACAGTATGGTAATAGATTATTTAAAAATATATACATTTTTATCAAAAGAAGAAATTGAAGAATATGCAAAGAAAAATGCAGAACATCCAGAATTAAGGGAAGCACATAAAGCATTAGCAAGAGAAATTATCACATTCTTACATGGAAAAGAAGAATATGAAAGAGCAGAAAAATTAGCACAAAGTTTATTTAATAATGAATTCAAGAACTTAACAAAGCAAGATATTTCAGACTTATTTGATGAACAAGATATCAAAGATGTAGAAAGCAATGTTGGAATAGTTGATATGCTAGTTAAAGTTGGAGCCGCTTCTAGCAAAAGAGAAGCAAGAGAATTTACACAAAGCG
Source organism: uncultured Clostridia bacterium (assembly GCA_934155625.1). GTDB lineage: Bacteria > Bacillota > Clostridia > TANB77 > CAG-508 > CAG-269. Next base: position 5,837 of record CAKPHD010000042.1, on the reverse strand, counting down.
GAGCTGTTTCTATAAATGGAGAAAAAGTCACAGATGTAACAACAACAATAACAGATGATATGTTTATAGACGAGACATATATAATTATCAAAAGAGGTAAGAAAAACTACTATGTAGGCAGAAAATAAAATATAATAAAACAAAAGGAGCGTGAGGAAAATGAGTGAAGAACCGCGAGAAAATCCAAAGCTGAAAATGGATAAAATGATGATATATCAAAAAATGAGGAAAAGTTCTTTGCTCATTTTTTGATACGTTATTTTTTTAATCCATTTCTTATTTAAATGAATAGGGGGAAAGAAATGGAAATAGAAGAAATAAAAGAATTAGTTGCAAACAAAAAATTCACAACATTAAAAAGAAAATTGGAAGAGATGAATAGTGCTGATATATCAGAACTATTAGATGAACTAGAAGATAAAGAAAGTGTAATAATAGTATTCAGACTTCTACAAAAAGAAAAAGCTGGAGAAACATTTTCTCATATGGAATCAGATATGAGAGAAAAACTAATACAAGATTTAACAGATACAGAATTAAAAAATGTATTAGATGAATTATTCATGGATGATACTGTAGATTTAATAGAAGAAATGCCATCAAATATAGTACCTAAAATATTAAAAGCAATTCCGCATGAAGATAGAAAGGTAATTAATGAATTATTAAAATATCCAGAAGACAGTGCTGGAAGTATAATGACAACAGAGTTTATCGATTTAAAAGAAGATATGACAGCAGAAGAAGCATTAAAAAGAGTTAGAAAAATAGGGGTAGATTCAGAAACAATATATACATGCTATGTATTAAGTTCAGAAAGAATCCTTAAAGGAATTATAAATATTAAAGATATTTTATTAAGTAAAAAAGAAACTAAAATAGGAACTTTAATGGAAACAAACATAATATCTGTAAATACATTAGAAGACCAAGAAGAAGTAGCAAAAATGTTTGATAAATATGATTACTTTGCATTACCAGTAGTAGATCATGAAAATAGATTAGTTGGAATAATAACAGTAGATGATGCTATAAATGTATTACAATATGAAGTAGAAGAAGATTTCGAAAAGATGGCAGCAATAACACCAACAGAAGAAGGCTATTTTCAAACATCAGTATTCAAACATGCCAAAAGTAGAATATTATGGTTATTAATATTAATGCTATCGTCAGCATTTACAGGCAACATATTAACTAAATATGAAGATGCATTTGCAGTAGTTCCAATATTAGTAGCATTTATACCTATGATAATGGGGACTGGTGGAAACTGTGGCTCTCAAAGTTCAACACTTATAATTCGTGGTCTTGCAACTGATGAAATAAAATTAAAAGATGTATTTAGAGTACTGTGGAAAGAAATTAGAGTAGCAATAGTTGTTGGTATTGCTTTAGCTATTGTAAATATGATAAGAATAATGATTCAATATAAAAACATGCAACTTGCAATTGTGTTAAGTATTACATTAATAGCAACAGTAGTTGTGGCTAAAGTAATAGGTTGTACATTACCATTACTTGCTAAAAGATTAAAATTAGACCCTGCAATTATGGCAGCACCATTAATTACAACAGTTGTCGATGTGTGCTCAATATTGGTGTATTTCCAAGTTGCAACACATATTATGGGACTTTAGTAAGGAGGGTACAAAATGGATATAGAAGAGATAAAAGAACTAATTAATACTAAGCAATTTACACAACTAAAAAAAGAGCTTAAAGAAATGAAAAGTGCTGATATATCAGAGATATTAGACGAATTAGATAAAGAACAAGCTGTTATTCTTTTTAGATTATTATCAAAAGAAAAAGCAGGTATGGCATTTTCATATATGGAAACAGATATGAGAGAAAAACTAATAAAAGACTTGACAGATACAGAGTTAAAAAACATATTAGATGAATTGTTTATGGATGATACTGTAGATTTAATAGAAGAAATGCCATCAAATGTTGTAACAAGAATTTTAAGGAATGTAAATAAAGATGATAGAAAAATAATAAATGAATTACTAAAATACCCAGAAGATAGTGCTGGAAGTATAATGACAACAGAGTTTATTGATTTAAAAGAAGACATGACAATAGAACAAGCACTAGATAGAATACGTAAAATAGGAACAGATTCAGAAACAATATATACTTGTTATGTATTAGGTCAAAATAGAAAATTACAAGGAATTATAAGTATAAAAGAAATATTATTAGCAAAAGAAAATAGTTTAATTTCAGATAATATGGAAACAAATATCATATCTGTAAATACATTAGAAGATAAAGAAGAAGTAGCAAAGAAATTTGATAAATATGATTTGTATGCTTTACCAGTAGTTGATAAAGAAAATAGATTAGTTGGAATAGTAACAGTAGATGATGCTATAAATGTATTACAAGATGAAGCAGAAGAAGACTTCGAGAAAATGGCTGCTATGGCGCCAACAGAAGAAAGCTATTTTGAAACATCAGTATTTAAGCATGCTAAAAATAGAATTGTTTGGTTACTTATATTGATGCTTTCATCTGCTATAACAGGAACAATAATAACAAAGTATGAAAACGCATTTGCGGCAGTTCCATTATTAGTAGCATTTTTACCAATGCTAATGGATACAGGTGGAAACTGTGGTTCACAAAGCTCAACACTTATAATTCGTGGTCTTGCAACAGATGAACTTGAAGTAAAAGATGTATTTAAAATTTTATGGAAAGAAATAAGAATAGCTGTTATAGTAGGAATATCATTAGCAACTATTAATGGCTTAAGAATTTTTGCACAATATAAAAACTTACAATTAGCATGTACAGTAGGGTTAAGCATAACTACTACAGTTATATTATCTAAGTCAATTGGTTGCTTACTGCCTTTGCTTGCTAAGAAACTAAAGTTGGATCCAGCAATTATGGCTGCACCTTTGATTACTACTATTGTGGATATTCTTTCTGTATTAGTGTATTTTAATATTGCTACAGCTATTATGGGATTATAAAATTTAATAATTGTGAAAAGTTTGTGAAAACTAGCACTCTTTTGTTGACATTGCTAAAATATAGATATATAATAGCAATATCAAAGGAGAGTGTTTTAATATGGAAACAAAACAATTTAAAGCAGAGTCAAAAAGACTACTAGATTTAATGATAAATTCAATTTATACAAACAAAGAAATATTTTTAAGAGAACTAATCTCAAATGCAAGTGATGCTATAGACAAACTAGCATATCGTTCATTAACAGACAAAAATTTAAATGTAGACACATCAAAATTAGAAATCAAAATAAAAATTGACAAAGAAAATCGTCAAATAATAATAAAAGACAATGGATGTGGAATGACAGAACAAGAACTTGAGAACAATTTAGGAACAATTGCACAAAGTGGATCATTAGCATTTAAAGAAGCAAATGAGAAAAAAGAAGATATTGATATAATAGGACAATTTGGTGTAGGATTCTATTCTGCATTTATGGTAAGTGACAAGGTAACAGTAGAAAGTAAATCAGTTGATGAAGCACAAGCACATAAATGGGAATCAACAGGAGTAGAAGGATACACAATAGAGCCATGTGAAAAAGAAGATATTGGAACAACAATAACATTACACATAAAAGAAGATAACGAAGACGAAAAATATAGTGAATTTTTAGACCAATATAAAATTCAAGAATTAATAAAAAGATATTCTGATTATATAAGACACCCTATAAAAATGGATGTAGAACATCAACATAAAAAAGAAGGAACAGAAAATGAATATGAAACACATATAGAGACAGAAACGATAAATAGTATGATTCCAATTTGGAAAAAAGAAAAAAGCAAAGTAACTAAAGAAGAATATAATAGTTTCTATACAGAAAAGTTTAATGATTTTATGCCACCTTTAAAAGTAATTCACTCATCAGTAGAAGGTCAATTTATATATAATGCATTATTATATATACCATCACATTTACCATATGATTATTATTCACAAGAATATGAAAAAGGACTTCAGTTATATTCAAATGGTGTGTTAATAATGGATAGATGCGGTGAATTATTACCAGATTATTTTGGATTTGTAAAAGGATTAGTTGACAGTCCAGATTTATCTTTAAATATTTCAAGAGAAATGTTACAACATGACAGACAACTAAGAATTATAGCTAAGAATCTTGAAAATAAGATAAAATCAGAATTACAAAATATGATGAAAAATGAAAGAGAAGAATATGAAAAATTCTTTAATACATTTGGAATGCAATTAAAATACGGAACTTATGATAATTATGGAATGAATAAAGATAAATTAAAAGACTTGTTAATGTTCTATTCTTCATCAGAAAAGAAGCTAGTAACATTAGGAGAATATGTTTCAAGAATGAAAGAAGGACAAGACACTATTTATTATGCATCAGGTGAATCAATTGATAAAATTGATATGTTACCACAAGTTGAAGGTGTAAAAGATAAAGAATATGAAATATTATATTTAACAGAAAATGTAGATGAATTTGTAATGCAAGTATTACAAGAATATGAAGGAAAGAAATTTGCAAATGTATGTGCAGACAATATAGATTTAGAAACTAAAGAAGAAAAAGAAGAACTTCAAAAAGTAAATGATGAAAATAAAGATATGTTTGAACTTATGAAAGAAGCGGTAGGAGAAGAAGTTGACAAAGTAAGATATACACATAAATTAAAAAATCATCCAGTATGTTTAACAAGTGAAGGAGCAATTTCAGTTAAGATGGAAAAAGTTATCAACTCTATGCCAAATAATGAAGAAAAAATAAAAGCTCAAACTATATTAGAAATTAATGAAAATCATCCAATTGCTCAAAAAATTAAAGATTTATACGGAACTAATAAAGACGAACTTAAAGAATATACTAAAGTTCTATATGCTCAAGCTAGACTAATCGAAGGTTTACCTATTGAAAATCCAACAGAAATTAGCAACTTGGTTTGTAATTTAATATCAAAATAATTTAGAAGAATACGTCATATGTGGCGTATTCTTATTTTTTTCATAAAATATACAAATGGAGGTACTAAATATGAAAAAAATATTGGAAGTTAAAAACATATGTAAAACATATCAATCTCAAAATGGAGAGATAGAAGCATTGAAAAATATAAATTTTGATATAAATGAGGGTGAATACATAAGTATAATAGGCCCAAGTGGGTGTGGAAAATCAACATTATTATCAATTATTTCAGGACTTGAGAGTAAAAGTTCAGGAGAAATATATATAGATGGAAAAATAGGATATATGTTGCAAAAAGACAATCTTTTGGAATGGAGAACAATATATAAAAATGTATTATTAGGCTTAGAAATTCAAAAAGAAAATACGCAAGAAAATAGAATATATGTAGAAGAATTATTAAAAAAATATGGATTGTATGAATTTAAAGATAAATATCCTGCTCAGTTATCAGGTGGTATGAGGCAAAGAGTTGCACTTATTAGAACTCTTGCAATTCGTCCTAAAATTTTATTATTGGATGAAGCTTTTTCAGCGCTAGATTATCAAACAAGATTAATGGTTACAGAGGATATTTTTAAGATTTTAAAAGCAGAAAATATTACTGCATTAATGGTGACTCATGATATATCAGAAGGTAGATTTCAAAGTAGACAGTATGCAGGATAAAACAATTTGAATTTAATAGAAATACTTAAATTTCAGAGTTTAAAAAATTCTGAATAGTAAAATTCATAAATATGATGTAGTCATTGCAAAAAATGAAATGTTTAAAGATAAATTATATAAATTTGAGAGTTAGTATAATAACATAAAAATATTTAAGAACTTTGAAAAAATATAAAAATCCTTGAAA
>CAKPHD010000041.1 GCA_934155625.1 uncultured Clostridia bacterium | reverse complement strand
GAGAATGCTTCAAACTCAAGGCTTTCATACCTATGTGTGCCTTTGAGCGAAGCGAGAAAGGAATGAATTTTAGTATGAATGAACATCCAATAGAAAATCTTATGATTACAGCTATGAGCAGTATTCAAAATATGGTAGATGTAAATACAATTATAGGGGAGCCGATAGAAACTCAAGTAGGGATAACTATTATTCCAATTTCTAAAGTTAGTTTTGGTTTTGCTGCAGGTGGAAGTGAGTTTAGAGGAGAGACTTTAAAAGAGTACAATAAAAAAGACAAAGATGAAGAGATTCAGTACAAGTTGCCATTTGGAGGTGGTGCAGGGGCTGGTGTTTCTATAAATCCAGTTGCATTTTTAGTGGTACAAGAAGGAAGTGTTAAGTTGATGCCTGTTGACCATGATTCTTGTTTGGATAGAATCTTGGATTATGTACCAGATTTGATGCAAAAAATAAATGAGATGTTTAATAAAACAATACAAGAAAAAGAAGCAAGAACTAAAAAGATTATAAATGAGATGCGTAATAGATCTTATGAAAAGCAAAAAAGCCCAGAAGTCCAAAAACAAGAAGAAAAAGTAGAAGAGAATATTCACAAGGCAAACTATGTAGAGTCTGACGGAGAGGTTTTTGGAGATGAATAATACTAATAAATAAAATAGCAAGAAAAACTTGCTATTTTTTTCATTTTTTAGTAGAATAAGTGTGTTGAAATATTCGTAGGAGGAACGAAAAAATGGATAAAATCAAAGAAAAATTGAAGGCAATTACTTTAAAACAATGGCATATAGCTGTAATTATGATAGGAATAATATTTGTATCACTTGGGGCTTTTCATAGCAATTTATGGTTTGACGAAAGTTATTCTGTAGGATTAGCAAGACATACATTGGGCGAAATCTGGTCAATTGGTGGCCATGATGTACATCCGATTTTATATTATTGGATGCTAAGAGTTGTGTATCTAATAACTGGTGGTTCAATAATGGCATATAGAATATTTTCTGTTATTCCAATAGCTCTGATGATTATTTTGGGATATACTCATATAAGAAAAGATTTTGGAGAAAAAACAGGATTTATATTTTCATTTTTATCTGCGTTTTTGCCAGAGATGGCTCAATATGCAATAGAAATAAGAATGTATTCTTGGGCAATATTAGCAGTAACAATTCTTGCAATTTATGCATATAGACTTACAAAAGAAGATAATACAAAAAATTGGATAATATTTGGATTATCAAGTTTGGCAAGTATATATTTACATTATTATGGATTGATGGCAGCAGGATTAATAAATGTATTTTTACTAATTTACTTAATAGTAAAGAAAAGAAAGAAAGGTATAATATTTATAGTATCATTTGGAGTTTTACAAGGATTGGCATATCTACCTTGGTTAGTAAATTTTGCAACACAGCTAAGCAATGTTTCTGGAGGATTTTGGATTGGATTTTCATTTCCAAAAACTCCAATGGAATTGTTAAGTTCACAGCTAGCTGGATATGTAAAAACTTCAGATTATACAGGTCTATTAGTACCAACAGTGCTTGCTTTAGAGTTATATGCATATATGATTTATAAAACATATAAATATTCAAAAGCGAAAGAAAATTTAAATGCATTTAAATGGTCTGTAATAGTATATTTTGCAGTTATAGTTGCAGCTATAATTATTACAGTTGTAATGAAAACATCAATATTGTATTATAGATATTTATTTGTAGTAACAGGATTATACATATTTGCTGTAAGTTTTATATTAGGAAAAGAGAAAAATAGAATAGAAGTAATTTCAATACTTGCAGTAATTGCAATATTAGGAGTATACAACAATATTGTTATGATGAAAGATAATTATGATTATTCAAATCAGGAACCAATGAATTATCTTAATGAAAATGTGCAAGAAGGAGATACAATAGTGTATGCAGATTTTGGAGGTGGCTCTGTTGTAGCTGTACAGTTTGCAGATAATCAAGTATATTTTTATAATGAAGATAATTGGGGAGTAGAAGAGGCATATAAAGCTTTTGGACCTAATTATGAAGTTGCAGTAACAAAAGATTTTATTGGAAATTGTTCAAACAGAATTTGGTTTGTTGATAATGCATATAATTCAGTTACAGATGAAATTTTTGAAGGAACTGGATATAACAAAGTTTCTGAAAAAGATTTCTTTACAAAGTATCATGATTATAGTTATAAAATAATTTTATTAGAAAAATAAAATATATACAGAAAAATCGCCTATTATATTAGGTGATTTTTTTGTACAAAAAAAAAGTGGCTTCGTTCGAAAGCCATTTTTTTATGCAATACCATATTTTTCTTTAAATCTAGCTGCTCTACCACCTTTAGTGTCAAGTCTTAAGTTACCTGTCCAGTATGGATGACATTTTGAGCAAACATCTACTTTTAAATCTTTTTTTGTTGAACCAACTTCTAATACATTACCACATGCACATGTGATTGTTGTTTGGTTGTATGTTGGATGTAATCCTTCTTTCATGTGAATTCACCTCTTTCCAAATATAAGTATATTAATTATTTTTGTTATCTTCGTCTAAATTTTTATTTTTCTCTTGATTTACATATGTTGCTGAAGTTTCAAGCTCGCTTTTTAATGACATTTTGTTTACTAATTTTGTCATTATATTAAATATACAAGCAATTATTAAAATAAATAAACCAATTTTTTTCCAATACTTAGCTAACATAATAATCTCCTTTAAAAATTTATACACAAACAATTATACTATATTTATTATTAATTTGTCAATAATATTTGGGATTTTGGGACAAAATAATTTAAAAGCGAGAAAGGATGAGAAGATTATGAAAAAGATAGTGATAATATTAGTTGCAATTGCTATAGTAATAGGCGGCGGAGTGTGGTGGTGGAATGCTTCGCAAAGTAAAAAGACTAGTGAAAAAAATAATAATGAGTCTAATTATCAGGCTGAAAGAAGTAGTGCAAACCAAAATGTTAATATATCAAGTAATAATGTTAGCAATGACAATAAGAATGAATCTTCTAATGAAACAAATAGTAATACAGGGGCAATAAATACAACTACGAATACAAGCAATAATTCGAATACATCAAACCAGGAAAAAGAAATAGCAAAATTTTCGACAAAAATTTATACTAAAAAATCGGAAAGACAAAATAATATATCAATAACATGTAAAGCATTGTCATCAAAAAAAGTTAAGCCAGGAGAAACTTTTTCTTTTTGTAATACGGTAGGAAAGGCAACAACTGCTAAGGGATATCAAGAAGCAGACATATATGTGGATGGAAAAAAAGAAAAAGGACTTGGTGGAGGAAATTGCCAAGTAAGTACAACATTGTATAATGCAGTTTTGAAAGTGCCTGGGTTAGAAGTTGTAGAAAGACATCAACATAGTAATCATGTTCCATATATTCAGGATGGTAAAGATGCTGCTGTTGCTTATGGTAGTTATGATTTTAAGTTTAAAAATAATACAGGGAAAACTATAAAGATTGTTATGGAAAATACTGCACAAAATATAACTGCTAGAATTTATAGTTAGTTACCCAAAAGTAAGTACCTGTTACAATTCGCGTTTTATAAGAAAATATATTTAGAAATTAATAATATATTGTTTTTTTATACCTTGGTGTTTGGTTGCTTACGCGGTATTTCAAAAACAATATATTATTAATTTTCTAAACTTTATATAATTTAGCTGTGAATTGTAACAGATACTTACTTTTGGAACAATAAAATTTTTTAAAAAGCTCTTGCCAAATAGAGGAGAATATGTTACAATCTCAATAGTACTCGATTTGTAGTACAAAGACAACTTAGTTTTTTCGTAAAAATTTTGTTTTTTCAAATTTTTTGAATCATACAAAAATCAGCAGAGAAAATTAGAAAATGAACGGAGAGTGATGCTTATGCTCGTTTATTAGTTATGCTCAAATATTGAAATTTAAAAGAAAATAGAGTATAATGAAAGGAGAAAAAAGCATGGAAGCAATATTAAACATAAGACCAAAACTAAAGATGAAAAACGATTTAATGTTTAAGGCATTTTTTAGCCAAAAAGAAAATGAGGAGTATTTGAAAGATTTTCTCGAAGCAGTACTAGGAGAAAAAATAACAATAAGAAAAGTAGCGCATGATGTAAGACTGGAACAATTAGCAAGAGAACAAAAATATGGTGTACTGGATTTAGGTGTAGAACTGGAAAAAGGAGAATTTATAAATGTTGAGATACAACTAAGAAATTACGGAAATATAGAAGAAAGAACAACATTTTATGCTAGCAAGAAAATAGCAGAACAATTAGGACCAGGAGAGGATTTTGAAAAAATTAAACCAGTTATAGTTATAGCAATATTAGATTACAATTTAACTGATTTACCAGATTATGTAACAGAGACTGTAAGGGTTGCTGTAAATCATAGAGATTATGAACTTAATAATGATGTAAAATATTATTACATAGAATTGAGTAAGTTTAGAGAACAAAATCCTGATATGACACTTCCAGTAAACCAATGGTTGAGCTTCATTGATATGGAGAAGGGGGAGTTGTTGGATATGGCGAAAAAAGAAAATAAAAAAGTTAAAAAAGCTTTTGAAAACTACGAGGTTTTAACTGGCGATGAAGAGGTAAAAAGATTGGAAGAGGTTAGACTAATGTCTATGCTAGAAGAAAGGGCCGCATTGACATATGCTAGAAATAAAGGAACTGAAGAAGGCCTAAAGCAAGGACATGAAGAAGGCCTAAAGCAAGGACATGAAGAAGGCCTAAAACAAGGACATGAAGAAGGCCTAAAACAAGGCCAAGAAAAAGAAAAAATAGAAACTGCAAAAAAACTTTTAAAACTAAAAATGACAACAGAACAAATTGCTGATATAACAGGATTGAATAAACAAAAAATAGAAAAAATAAAAAAAGAAATGAAAAAACAATAAAACAAAAAAATAGGCACAAAGGGTAAAAGACCTGAAAAGTGTCTATTTTTTATGTTAAAAATATGAAAAACAAATAAAAAGAGAATGGAAAAAAAGAACAAAAATGGTATAAGATTTTAGTAAAAAAAATAGAAAAAAAGCTCAAAAAATGTTGAGAAAATATACATAGTATGATATAAATATAAAGAGAGAAAAATGCTTATAAATAAATGAAAAAAATCACAAATAAATGAGTAAAAAAACGGAGGAGAAAAATGTTAAAGAACAAGATTATTATAAAGAAAATAAGAAATATATTTATATTTTTAATGGCAATATTAATAATGGTAGGAATCTATAAGAATGTAAGAGATTCACGAGCGGAAAATGTAATACAGGTGGAAGTAGAAGTAGCAGATAAAAGTGAACTAATAGAGAAACAAACCATAACAGTAGATGCTACAGAAACAAAAGACGGAGACTATTTTCTGGATTTACCAACATCTGTAAATGAAAATATAGTAGCAAAATATTATACAGCAGATGGAACAGAAGTTGAGATGAATGATGAAAATTCAGACAAAACTTTAAAATTAACAGAAGCAGAAGTAACAGAAAAGAAAATTCAATTAGAGATTGATTATGATAAAAAAGATGTAACAACAGAAGATAATCAAGTAGTAACACTTTATAATAAAGAATTAAAGCCACAACAAGCTGATGAAAATAAAGAAACAGAACAACAAGCAGAGCAACAAATTGCAGAAGATGAAGTAACTGTAACAGGATATATGCCACTAGATGCAAAAACAGAAATAAAAGAAATAGATTTAGCAACATTAACACAAGTAAAATTACCAAGTGAAAATCAAACAATGAGAAAAGCAAATGAGGTATCTGTATATCAAGAAGTTGAGAAAAAAGAACAACAAACAGAATCAACAACAGATAATACATTAGCTGAAAATACAACAGTAAACAGTGAGGAAACAGCTGAAAATAATAGTATAGATGTTGAAAATGTAGAAACTGAAAAAATAGAATATGACCCAAGTAAATATGGAGAAAAAATAAACATAAAAACAAAAAATACAGAAGAAAATACAAATCCAGTAATCTACAATTTGACAGAAAATGATGAGGCAGAACTAGCAGAAAATAGCAATATAGAGGATGAAGGCAAAACAATAACTGTAGTGGAAGAGAAAAATGATAAAACAGTAAGATACATATTAGCAACAGAACCAAAGCAAGAAGAGGCAACTGTAGATGAAGATATGACAACAGATGATGAAAATGCAGTAGCTGATAGTGATGTTAATTATGACGATCAAATAGCATTGACTGCAGTTACAGGTGGAAATATGTTGAAGTCAACGAGTTGGGAAACATTAGTACGTAGTGAATTTTTAGGAAACACAAGTATACAGAGGCAGAATATTGAAAATGTAACATTTGTAAATAGTACATCAGGGGCTAATTCAACCAAATGGGACGTATCGGCAGCAGGAAATAGTTCTATATTGGCATGGTATGTAACAAATAATTCGAATGGTGCACTAAAGGTATATATAGGAAGTAGTGGAACAATATATGCAAATACAAATTCGAGTTATTTATTTGCAAATATAGGATGGTCAGATAAATGTACAGCTACTGAAACTATAACAAATTTGAATTTATTAAATACAAGCAAAGTAACAAATATGTCAAATATGTTTGATAATACAGGATATACAGCAATGACAAGTTTGAATTTAGGAAATAATTTTGATACAAGTAATGTAACAAATATGCGTGAAATGTTTTCTGGAACTGGATATAAATCAATGACAAGTTTGAATTTGGGAAAAAACTTTGATACAAGTAATGTAATAGACATGAGTTGGATGTTTTTGAATACAGGAAATGACAAAATGACAACACTAGAATTAGGTGATAAATTTGATACTAGTAAAGTTGGGTCAATGATTGAGATGTTTTTACGAGTAGGAAAAGAATCTTTGGAAACTTTAAATTTAGGAAAAGCATTTAAAAATTTTCCAACTAATTCTGAAAATAACGCTGGGGTATTGGGAGATTATTCTGAAGATGTTTTCAAAGGAGTTAAATTATATGTTGCAGATGAAATATATAACAATACAACTAGTGTGAAATTAAATCCAACATCAAATCAAACAATGTCTTGGCATAGAGGAAATGTATATAAATTAAGTGAAAAAAATTGTTTGAGAACAACAAACACAGAAACAGAAGCAACAAGTGGATTTTTAGGAAACACAAGCATACAAAGACAGAATATTGAAAATGTAACATTAAAAAACGAAGGATTTTCAGCTATAAAAGCAAGAAATAAATATACTGCATCCAAAAATACAGGAAGCGGGTATAGTAGTTCAACCAAAACATGGAAAGACTTGAATGGAAGTGCAAATGGAACAATAAATGGAGCGACATGGGGAGGTGACTATTTAAAATTAGATGGTGTTGATGACTGGGTAAACTTGGGACAAATGAGTTTTTCTAACGGTAAAATAGTTATGGATACAACAATTATGGTTAATGAAATTCAGTCAGGTGAAAGAGATATATTAACCAATTACGAAGCAGGAGGAGCCGGTATTACAATAGAAGATGGAAAAGCATATTTTGCAGTATATGTAAAGGAAAATAATGGATATGTAAGGGCTCAATCAAGTGAAACAGTAACAACAGGAAGCAAAATCCGTCTTACAGGAATGTATGATGGTAAAAATGTAATGTTATTTATAGATGGTCAATTAGTAGCAAAGACAAAAAGCGTAGGAACAATAAAAGCACCCAACAATAATACAGTAATGGCTATAGGAACAAATCCTAATGGGAGCTCATCAGCAGGTTGTCATCCTAATATAAATGTTTACGATGTAGGAATTTATGATAATGTATGGGATGTATCTGAAGATGAAAATGGATCAATATTAGCTTGGAACGAAACAAGTAATTCAAATGGTGCTCAAAAAGTATATATTGGAACTGATGGAAATATATGTGCTAATGCAGATTCAAGCTATTTATTTGCAAATATAGGATATGGAGATAATTGTACAGCAACAGAAACATTTACAAATATTGGACTATTAAATACAAGCAAAGTAACTAATATGGGAAGCATGTTTAGAGAAGCTGGACATAAATCAATGACAAGCTTAAATTTAGGAGATAATTTTGATACTAGTAATGTAACAGATATGAGTCATATGTTCCGAGGAACTGGATTTTATTCAATGACAAGCTTTAGTTTAGGAAGTAAATTTAATCCAAGCAAGGCGTATGAATTAAGCTGGATGTTTGCATCAATAGGAAATGATAAACTGACAAGTCTAAATTTAGGAGATAATTTCTATACAACTAGTGCTACAAGCATGTATGCAATGTTTATGAATGCAGGGTTAAAATCTATGACAAGTTTAAACTTAGGAAATCATTTTGATACAAGTACTGTAACTAACATGTATTATATGTTTTGTCATACAGGTGAAATGAAACTGACAAGTTTAAATTTAGGAAATAAATTTAATACAAGCAAAGTAGAATATATGGATTATATGTTTGAATATGCAGGTGCTAATTCTATGACAACATTAGATCTAGGACCATTATTTACAAAGATTGCAACTTCAAGAACAGATATATTTACTAATACAGGAAAAACAGGAGCAACAATATATGTGCCAGAAGAAATATATAAAGATAAAACACACGTAAAATTAAACTCAACATCATCAACAACAATAGCATATACAAGAGGAGAACTTATTCCAAAGAATACATTAAAGGTAACAAATACAGAAACTAAAAATACAAGTGGATTTTTAGGGAACACAAGTATACAAAGACAGAATATTGAAAATATAACATTTGTAAATAGCACATCAGGAGCAAATTCTACAAAATGGGATGTATCAGTAACAGGAGATAGTTCAGTATTAGCATGGTATACAACAGCATCAAGTGGAGCATTAAAAGTATATATTGGAACTAATAAAAGTGCTGTATATGCAAATCCAAATTCAAGTAGCTTGTTTAGTTATATAGGATATGCAAGTAAATGTAAAGCAACAGAAGTAATAACAAATATAGCTTTATTAAATACTAGTAATACAACTACAATGGTATCAATGTTTTATAATTGTGGATATACAGCAATGACAACATTAGATTTAGGAGATAACTTTGATACAAGTAATGTTGTAAATATGGGCGATATGTTTATGGAAACTGGGAGAAAATCGTTAAAGACACTTAATTTAGGAGATAACTTTGATACAAACAATGTATCATATATGGATTATATGTTTGCAGGAGCAGGATATGAATCAAGTACTCCATTAGAAGCGAATTTTGGAAAAAGTTTTAAAAAGATAGCAGAAAGTCATGAAGCTTTTGCATCACTATTTGGAACTAAAAATTCAGTGATATGGGTACCTAAAGCAATATATTCAGACCATACACATTTTAAAGTAAATACAGCAACAATAGAGTACACACAAGGAACAATTAATCCATTAGCAGATAATCATTATTTGAAAACAACAAACACAGAACAAAACTTAACAAGTGGATTTTTAGGAAACACAAGCATACAAAGACAGAATATTGAAAACGTAACATTTGTGGATGGAGACAAAAGTGCACGTAAAGCAAAAAATAGTTATGATGCAACAAATAATACAGGAAATGGACATAGTAGTTCTGCAACGACATGGAAAGATTTAAGTGGAAGTACTAATGGAACAGTAAATGGACCAACTTGGGGAAGTGACTATTTAAAATTTGATGGAACAAATGACTGGGTAAACTTAGGACAGATGAGCTTTGCTAATAATACAGTAACATTGGATGCAACAGTATCATTTGATGGATTTAGTACAACTTCAAATGTAGGAGAAATAAACATTATAGGAAATCAAAATGGTGGTGGAATTGGTTTGATGTTGAAAGACAAAAAACCATCAATAGCTGTACATATAAAAGAGCAAAATACATGGTATTTTGCAACTTCAAATACAGTTGCCACAGCGGGAACGAAATATCATATTACAGGAACATATAATGGAAAAGATTTATGTTTGTATGTAAATGGAAGCTTAGTAGCAAAGACAACGCAAGTAGGAACAATATCTACACCAACTAATAATACAGTAATGGCAATAGGATGTAATCCAAATGGATCTTCATCAGGTGATGGAGCATTTCTAACAGGTAAAATATATTCTTTAAGTATATATGATAATGTAGAATGGGATGTATCAGCAGCAGGAGACAATTCAATAATAGCATGGAGTGTAAGAAATAACTCAAATGGGGCACAAAAAGTATATATTGCAAGCGATGGAGATATATATGCTAACAAAGATTCAAGTTATTTATTTGCAAATTTAGGATATGCAGAAATATGTACAGCAACAGAGACATATACAAATTTAAGTTTATTAAATACAGATGATGTAACAAATATGAAAGGTATGTTTCAAGATTCTGGGTATAGATCAATGACAAAACTGGACTTAGGAAATAACTTTTATACAAGTAAAGTAACAGACATGAGTCATATGTTCAGAGGAACAGGATATAAGTCAATGGCAAGTTTTAGCCTAGGAAGTAATTTTGATACAAGTAAAGTAACTGATATGACGTGGATGTTTGTATCAATTGGAAACAACAGCAAATTAGCAAGCTTAGATTTAGGAGATAAATTTGATACAAGTAATGTAACAAATATGAATGGTATGTTTTATTATGCTGGATATGCATCATTAGAAAGTATCAATCTAGGAAGTAAATTTAATACAAGTAATGTAACAGATATGGCAGACATGTTTAGAGAGTTTGGACATGAAAAGCTGACACAATTAAATTTAGGAGATAAATTTGATACAAGCAAAGTAACAACAATGGCAGATATGTTTAGAGGAACAGGTTATCAAAAACTTACAAGTTTGAGCTTGGGATATAAATTTAGCACAAAAAATGTAACTAGTATGGATAATATATTTTATTGTACAGGTTATGTTTCAATGACAACACTAGATTTAGGACCAGCGTTTACAAAATTTGCAGGAACTAATACTAATATGTTTGATGGAGCAGGAGCATCTGGAACAGTAAAAATATATGTACCATCAGCGATATATAAAGATAGCAAGAATTTTAAACAAAGCTCAAGTTCAAGTACAGCAATAGCATATACAAGAGGAACAGTAATATTAAAATATAAACCAACATGGAAAGTAATATCAAGTGTTCCAGACACAACAAATAAGAAATTAGCAGTAACAGTAGGAGCAATGGGATATGATATTATATCAAACAAGCCATACCCAAGTACAACAACTGCAACATTAAGTAGTTATTCAATAATGGAAGCAGATGATGGAGAAGCAGGGCAAAAGCCGACACAAACTCATACAGTAAGTGCTTCAAGCAATTGGACAGAAAAGGTAGGAGATGACACTGCAACTGGTGTAAAGTATACAATTACATTTTCTAATTGGGAGCAATCAACTTATAATGAAAAATGGTCATATAAAAATACTAGTGGTAATTTTTATATAGATATTAATAATACAGCAACAGATAATTTTACTAATAAAAGTGATACAACAACAAGTTTAAGTACTAATAGAGTTAATAAAAATACAACAGGTTCATTGTTTGCGGACTTTGTTGCACCATCAGTGGTATATGAAGATTCAAGTTTGCATATAGATGCAACCTTAAAAACTATGACATTAACATTTTCTATAACAGATTCATATTATGATACAACAACAAGTAAAGACTTAACAGTAGATGATTTAACAATAAAAATAGGTGGAAAAGTTCCAGATTGGACACAAGTTTCTAAGTCATTAAAATTAGATGCAACAATGAAGTCGGCTTATAATGACCAAAGAGTATTAGGAAAAACTTATACATTGACATTATCAAATTTAGAGCAACTTCAAATAAAAGAAGGAGACAAATATTTGGATTATAGTGGTATTGTAACTGTAACTGTACCTGCAGGAAAAGCTAAAGACTGTTCAGGAAACGCAAATGTTGCAACAACTATAACAACAGGTATAAGTATTCCTAAAGGAGATTATGAAGATGCAACAGTAGTAGATGTTGTTGCTCCGAAAATTGTAATGACAAATTCAGTTTTAGATTTAAAAGCAAAAACAGCAACAATAACAATACAAGCAACAGATAAATATTTTTTAAGTAGTACATTGGCAAGTTATATAGATGTGTATGTAAATAGAAATGTGTCAACAAGTGTAGGAAAGAGTATTTCAATGAAGAATTTAACAGAAACTAGAACAGAAAACGGCGTTACATCAACAGTAAAATATGGAGAAGAGGCAACTGTAAAACTTACTAATATACCTACAGATGCTAATCAAGTTAAACTTTTAATTCAAAAAGGAGTTGTTACGGATAACTCTGGAAATGTTAATCCATCAACAGATATAATGATAATTAATAAATTAGCCTCTGCAAGTACAGAAAGATCAGCTACAAGTGGATTTTTAGGTAATACAAAAATACAAAGACAGAATATTGAAAATGTAACATTTGTAAATAGTATAGCTAATAGAAATAGCACAGCTTGGGATGTTTCAGCACAGAAAGATAGTTCAATATTGGCATGGTACGAAACAGGAAGTACTAGTGGAATATATAAGGTTTATATTGGAAGTGATGGAGATATATTAGCAAATTCAAATTCAAGTTATTTGTTTAACTATATAGGAAGCTCAAGTAATTGTACAGCAACAGAAACAATAACAAATATAAATTTATTAAATACTTCAAGAGTAACAAATATGAGCCATATGTTTGATAGTACAGGATATACAGCCATGACGAGTTTGGATTTAGGAAAAAAATTTGATACGAGTAATGTAACTAATATGAGCTATATGTTTAGTGGAACAGGATATAAAGCAATGACAAGTTTGAATTTAGGAGATAAATTTGATACAAGTAATGTAACTAATATGGAAAGTATGTTTTGGAATACAGGATATAAAGCAATGACAAGTTTGAATTTAGGAGATAAATTTGATACAAGTAATGTAAAAAAAATGGAACATATGTTTGAAGATACAGGATATACAGCAATGACAAGTTTAGACTTAGGAAAAAAATTTGATACGAGTAATGTAACTAATATGAAATCTATGTTTCTTCGAACAGGATATAAAGCAATGACAAGTTTGAATTTAGGAGAAAAATTTGACACAAGTAATGTAACTAATATGAGCTAT
>CAKPHD010000040.1 GCA_934155625.1 uncultured Clostridia bacterium | reverse complement strand
GATAATGCATATTTAAGATATTCAACAATAGAAAATTGGTCAAAAAATATGATGAACCTAAATACTAAAAAAGCAATTGTAGGAAAAAATGCACAAATAGATTGGGTAACAGGTTCATTTGGATCAAAAGTATCTATGTTATATCCTATGAGTATATTAAATGGAGAAAATGCAAAAACAGAATATACAGGAATTACATTTGCTGGTGGAGGACAAGATTTAGATACAGGATTTAAAGTAATTCATAATGCACCAAACACATCATCAGTAGTAAATTCAAAATCAATTTCTAAAGATGGTGGAGCATGTACTTATAGAGCATTAGTAAGAATAAATGAAAATGCTAAAAATTCAAAATGTAGTGTAAGTTGTGAATCACTTATGTTAGATGATATTTCAAGATCTGATACAATACCTGTTAATGACATTAGAACAGATGAAGTAGAATTTTCACACGAAGCTAAAATAGGAAAAATCAGTGATAAGGCTATATTCTACTTAATGTCAAGAGGGCTATCAGAAGAAGACGCAAAAGCAATGATTGTAAGAGGATTTGCATATCCAATTTCAAAAGAATTGCCAGTAGAATATGCAGTTGAAATGAATAATTTGATAAATCTAGAGTTAGAGGGGGCAATTGGATAATGGAAAAATTAAAAGTAAATGATACACCAGTTAGAACAGCAAGAAATTTTAAGATAAATAATATAGAAGTTGAACTTGATTTGCCAGAAAAGATTGCTGAATTTAAAAATGTAGAGATTATTAATGACAAAAGCATTATAGATAATGAAGTTTCAAACTTACCTTTAACATATGGAAATGGTAAGATTTTAGAAGAATTAAATTATGAAACTGCAAACAGCAAAATAAGAATACAAACAAGCAATAAAAAAGAAAATATCAAAATAAGATATAACTTTGATGATAATAATTTAAATTTAATAAATCAAATAGAAATAATTGCAAATGGTGATACAAATGTAATTATTGAATATAAATCTCAAACATCTCAAAAATGTTTGCACAATGGAATTATTAGAACAATTGCAAATGAAAATGCAAAACTAAATGTTACAATTGTAAACTTATTAAATGAAAACTCTGATAATTTTGAAGCAATAGAAAATAGATTAGAAAAAAGTTCAAAAGTAAAATATACAATTATTGATATTGGCGGAAAAACTAGTGTTTCTAATTATTATTCAAATATAATTGGAGAAAATGCAGACAATGATTTAAAATCAATCTATTTAGGAATTGGTGAGCAAAGAAAAGACATCAATTATATTGCAGAATTAAGAGGAACAAAAACTAATATAGATATTGATGTTCAAGGAGCTTTAAAAGATTCTGCTAAAAAGAATTTTAAAGGAACTATTGATTTCAAAAAAGGTTCTAAAAAAGCAAAAGGAAATGAAAATGAATATTGTATGCTTTTATCTGATAAGGCTAAATCTATTGCATTGCCAATGCTTTTATGTACTGAAGAAGATGTAGAAGGTAATCATTCTACTGCTTCTGGCAAAGTTGATGAAAAACAGTTATT
Source organism: uncultured Clostridia bacterium (assembly GCA_934155625.1). GTDB lineage: Bacteria > Bacillota > Clostridia > TANB77 > CAG-508 > CAG-269. The sequence goes on along the minus strand of CAKPHD010000040.1, from coordinate 12,228 downwards.
TTATATTATGACTAGAGGTATTAGTTATAAAGAAGCAGTTAAATTGATTGTTAAGTCTAAGTTTAATAAGATTATTGAGAGGATTTTAGATGAAGAGTTGAAAGATGAAATTTTAGGTGAGATTGATAAGAGGTTAGATTAAAAATAAAAAAATGATTCTAAATGAAAGAAAAGCCTTACAGACTTTTCTTTCAAAAACATAGAAACTATTCAATTCTTAACAGTTGGTAATTAAAAATTATTACATTTTCAGGATCAATATTTTCGCTTAGAGCAAATTTATTACGTAATAATAAAACTTCTTCAAATGAGGAAATTTTATCAGGCATACTTATTTCTGTACTAAAGTATTTTTGCGAATAGCCATCGGCTGACATAACACCTGAAACAAAGTAATAATACATCATATAAATACCTCCGTATTTCTAAAAAACCGAGTATATAAAAAATACATACTCTTAATCTAAAAGTTTCAACATAAATAGTATAGCATAAAATCAACATAAAGTAAAGAAAGGAATGAAAAATGAATATCAATGAAATAAAAAAAGATTTTCCATTATTAGAAAATAGAGATATAGCATATTTAGACAGTGGAGCAACAACACAAAAACCAGTACAAGTAATAAAAGCAGTAGAAGAGTTTTATGAAAAAAACAATGCAAATCCACATAGAGGAGCATATTCTTTAAGCATAGAAGCAACAGAAGAATATGAAAATACAAGAACAAAAATTGCAGAATTCATAAATGCAAAACATAGAGAAGAAATAATATTTTCAAAAAATGCAACAGAAAGTTTAAATTTAATTGCATATTCGTATGGAATGGACAACCTAAAAAAAGATGATGAAGTAGTAATTTCTATAATGGAACACCATTCAAATTTAGTACCATGGCAAAAAATGACAAAAGCAACAGGAAGTAAATTAAACTATATGTACATTAACGAAAATTTTGAACTTTCAGATGAAGAAATTGAAAGTAAAATTACAGACAAAACAAAAATAGTTGGAATTGCTCATGTTTCAAATGTTTTAGGAACAATAAATGATGTAAAGAAAATTATAAGATATGCACATAAAAAAGGTGCTATTGTAGTTGTAGATGCATCACAAAGTATTCCACATATGAAAATAGATGTACAAGACTTAGATGCAGACTTTTTAGTATTTTCAGGACATAAAATGTTAGCGCCTTTAGGAATTGGTGTATTGTATGGAAAAAGAGAAATATTAAATAATATGACACCATTTTTAATGGGTGGAGACATGATAGAATATGTTTATGAACAAGATACAACATTTGCTCCATTGCCAAATAAATTTGAAGCAGGAACACAAAATGTAGAAGGTGTTATTGGATTAGGTGCAGCAATTGATTATATTCAAAAAATTGGGTATGATAAAATACAAGAACTTGAAAATGACGTAGTATCATATGCAAGACAAGAATTATCAAAATTAGATTATTTAACATTGTATTTAACTCCAAATCCAGAAAATCATTCAGGAGTAATTTCATTTAATATTAAAGGAGTACATCCACATGATGTTGCCAGTATATTGGATTCAGAAAATGTTTGTGTACGTTCAGGAAATCATTGTGCACAGCCACTTATGAGATTTTTAGGTATTGATTCAACATGTAGAGCAAGCTTTTATTTTTACAATACTAGGGAAGATGTAGACAGGCTTGTTCATGCTTTAAATAAAGCATATGATATGTTTAAGAAATTTATAAAATAGCGAAAAAAAGTTTGAAAATATTGACAATTACTACCAGTGATGATATAATTCTTTTAGTGTGTTTGAATAAAGGAGTACCGAATTCTGGCATAAGTGCATAGATTGGTGAGCAACTATGCTATATGCTTGCTAATCTATGCATTTATGCTAATTATGGCTTAAATGTAAATTACAAAAGAAGGAGGTGTCTCTACTATGGAGTTAATAGAGCATCTATTAATGAAATTGATTTCTTTTGGAGGAATAGGATTTTTGATACATATTTGTTCTAGAAACAAATACATATTTAAATACAGTTCTGAAAAAAGAAAAATTGAGATTTACCCAGACAAGGATAAATCTCAAATTCAACAACACTTAGATAAGGAGGTTTAACCTCTTTATCTTTTTATAAATATATATTAACACATCAAAAAAAATATGTCAAGAAAGAAAGGTAAAAAGATGGAAGATTTAACAGATGTATATAATGACTTGATAATGGAACACAGCATGAATTCATATAATAAGAAAAAGTTAGAAGGAGCAGACTATTCAGAAATAGGACACAATCCAAACTGCGGAGACGAAATAACATTAGAATTAAAATTAAATGGAAACAAAATAGAAGACATGGCATTTACAGGACATGGATGTGCAATATCACAAGCTTCAACATCAATAATGATAGATACATTAAGAGGAAAAACAATAGAAGAAGCAAAAGAGATTATAAAAACATTTATAGAAATGATAAAAAGAGAAACAACAGATGAAGAACAATTAAAAAAATTAGAAGATGCTATAGCATTTAAAAATGTTTCAAATATGCCGGCAAGAGTAAAATGTGCACTTTTAGCATGGCACACAATAGAAGATATGTTAAACAAAAATGACGAAAATGGAAAAGGAACAATAAATTGTTGCCACTAATTAAAATATAAAGAAAAGGTATAAAAAATGGAAAATAAAAAAGTATTATTAGGAATGAGTGGGGGCGTAGACAGTAGTGTGTCAGCCTTATTATTAAAACAAAATGGATATGAACCAATAGGAATAACATTAGAACTATTTACAGGAAGTAGTTGTTGTAATATAAACACATATATAGACGCCAAAAATGTATGTAATTCAATAGGAATACCACACTTTACAGACAATTGTAAAGAACTATTTAAAAAACATGTTATACAAGACTTTATAGATTGTTATTCAAGTTGCAAAACACCAAACCCATGTATAGAATGTAATAAATATATGAAATTTGGATATATGTGGAAAAAAGCTAAAGAGCTTGGATGCAATTATATTGCGACAGGACATTATGCAAAAACAGAATATAGTGAAAAATATGGCAGATGGGTGTTAAAAAAATCAAATGCAGGGAAAAAAGATCAAAGCTATGTATTATGGAACATTCCAAAAGAGTTAATAGAACATGTAGTATTTCCACTTGCAAATTTTGAAGACAAAGAGCAAATTAGAGAAATAGCAAGAGAAAATAATTTAAAAGTCGCAAACAAGCCAGATAGTGAAGATATCTGTTTTGTACCAGATGGAAATTACAAAAAATTCTTAGAAAATAATTCAGATTTAAGACCTAAAAAAGGAAGCATAGTAAATAGCAAAGGTGAAATTTTAGGAAAACATACAGGTTTATATAATTATACAATTGGACAAAGAAAAGGACTAGGAATATCATATAGAGTACCTCTATTTGTAATAGGATTTAATCCATTAAAAAATGAAGTAATAGTTGGAGAAGAAAGTGAATTATATCAAAAAGAAATAAATGTAACAGATGTTAACTTATTGCTAATAGATGAAATAAAAGAACCAATAGAAGTAGAAGTAAAAACAAGATATTCTTCCAAAGTAGCAAAAGCAACAATTAAGCAAAATGGAGAAAATAAAGTAAAAGTAATATTTGATGAACCACAAAGAGCAATAACGCCAGGACAATCAGCTGTATTTTATGTAGGAGACATTGTATTAGGAGGAGGCAAAATATGTTAAACCAGTTTTCAAGAACAGAACTAGTAATAGGCAAAGAAGGAGTAGAAAAATTAAATAATGCAAAAGTAGCAATATTTGGTTTAGGTGGAGTAGGGTCATTTGTTTTAGAAGGAATTGTTAGAGCTGGAATTGGAAACTTTGTATTAATAGATGATGATAAAATTTGTTTAACAAATTTAAATAGACAAATATTAGCAACAAGAAAAACAGTTGGACAAGCTAAGGTAGAAGTAGCAAAACAAAGAATTTTAGATATAAATCCAAATGCAAATGTAGAAATTTATCAAGAATTCTTTATGCCAGAAACAGAAGGGATACTTGATAATTCTATAGACTATATAGTAGATTGTATAGATACAGTAACAGCTAAAATAGAATTAGTAGTTAGAGCAGAAAAGTTAAATATTCCAATAATATCTTGTATGGGAACAGGAAATAAATTAGATCCAACAAGATTTGAAGTAACAGATATTTATAAGACAAGTATTTGTCCACTTGCTAAAGTAATGAGAAAAGAATTACGAAATAGAGGAATTAAAAAATTAAAAGTAGTATATTCAAAAGAAGAACCAGTAAAATTAAATGAAACAGAGGAGAACAGTTGTAAACATAATTGCATATGCCCGCCAGGAACAAAAAGAAAATGTACTATTAAAAATCAAGTACCAGGGAGCATTTCATTTGTACCATCTGTTGCAGGTTTAATAATTGCTGGAGAAGTAGTAAAAGCAATATTAAATGATTAGGGTGTAATAATGAGAAGAGCATATAAAGAAATAAATAAAGAAGAAACAGAAACTACAATAAATGTGTTATATGATGAAGAATTAATAGTGATATATACAAATAAAATAGGATTGCAAAAGCAGTTAAAAAAAGTTTTAGGAAAGCCCAAAAGAGAAGATGTTAGAGGAAATTCAATAATAGGAAGCTGTTGGGAACTTCCATTTAGCGAAAAAACTAAAATATCTCAAATGATGTTAAAAGCCAATATTTTTGAATTATAATTTCAATAAAAGTTCTATATAATAAATATATGGAGATAGTAGAATGAAAGTATTAATAATAGAAGATGAAGCAATAGCAAATGTATATGATATTATTCTGTTAGACGTAATGTTACCACATAAAGATGGATTTTCAATATTAAAAGAATTAAGAAGGGAGAAAATAGAAACACCTGTTATAATGCTAACTGCGAAATCTAGTGATGCTGAATATAATAATGATGTTGAATGTAAAGATGGAGTGACTTGTTTTAAAGTTATTATACCTATAAAAGATTAAGAGGAACCTAGCAAGGTTCCTCTTTTTGATATAAAAGGTCTTTAATACAGTCTAAAACTATTGGATGTAATTCATTTTCAAGTTGTTCAATATTTTCCTCACAATAACATTTGAATTTTATTGTTGCCTTTTGATTATTTTGAGCATAATATTTTTTTACTTTTATTAAATTTTTGCCATAAGACTTTGTTATAATACAACAATAATCAATTGAACCAGAGTCAGGAATATCCAAAATTTTATTACATTTATCATTTTTTACAAAAAATATTAATGAATTTGGATTATGTTTTTTTACATTTATTAAGTCTTCATATAAAAGATTAATATTTAGAGTATCTTTTTTTGCTTTTTGTAATTTTTGAGGTTCGTTACTAGTTGTTGCAATTGTGTCTTCTTTTTTATTTTTCAAAGTTACTGAACATAAAATGAATTCAAAACCCAAACATTTGGCTTTTAAAGCAAGGTTATTATCACAAGTTAGTAATGTAGGCCTTTCATTAATAGGAAGACTAAATAAATAATCTAATAATACTTCATCAGTATAATCGTTAATATTTCTTCCAAAAGGAACCAAGCGATATTTTTCGTTTTCAAGTAATAATATTTCCTTGGTTTGGTTGCGAATCATGTGCTTGAAGTACGGTGAAGCATTTTCTTTTTTTGGTGCAGTATCAAATTCCTTTATAACAGAATATAAGATAGTTATGGAAGATGCGTCCTTAATGAATTTTCCAGAGCATGGACTTGTCAAAGCAGAAGTGTCTAATATTAAATAGCTTTTATTTGCGTTTTTTGACATTATAAGATTATTATTTTTCGAATTAGAACAATTGTTGCTATTTTTCCTGATTTGATATCTATATTCACGAGCTGTGTTTTTTGCATATCCTAAACTCATAAAATATTCAATATCTGGATTATCTGGAAAACCTTTTATCCGCTCTTGTATTTCCTGCACAGATAGACCTTTGCGTATTAGACTTCCAACTTCATGTTTGTTTTTCATGTATGAGTGCCTCCTTTGATAGATATAATTATTGGCTACCAATTTATAAATTAACATTTAACATTATACCACATTATGTAAATAAAAGCAAATTTTTAATTAAATGTTTTTTTCAATAATTCTTCAATCTTTATATATTATATTAATACTCGAAATTAATTACAATTAATCATTATTCAAAATCAAAGAGCTGGGCGAATGGGAATATTAAAATTAGAAAATGTATGTTACAGATATAAAGATGCACCAAAAGATAGTTATGTATTTAAAAATATAAACTATGATTTTGAAGAAGGGAAAATGTATGCAATAAAAGGAAAAAGTGGAAGCGGAAAAACAACATTATTATCACTTATTACTGGACTAGAAAATTGTACAGAAGGTCAAATATTATATGATGGCAAGGAATTAAAAAAGATGAATTTAGATACTTATAGAAATACAGATATAGGAATTGTGTTTCAAAGTTATAATTTATTACCAAGACTAACAGCATTGGAAAACATAATTTTATCAATGGATATTAGCAAAGTAAAAGTAGAAGATAAAAAACAAAAAGCTTTAGAATTAATGAAAAGTGTTGGGCTTTCAGAAGATAAGGCAAATCGAAAATATTAAAGCTTTCTGGTGGAGAACAACAACGTATTGCTATTGCAAGAAGTTTATCTTATAACCCTAAAATTATTATTGCAGACGAACCTACAGGAAATTTAGATAAAGATACTGAAAATGAAATTCTAAAAATCTTCAAAAGGCTTGCTAAAGATGAAAATAAATGTATTGTAATTGTTACACATTCTCAAAATGTTTGTGATAATGTAGACATAGTTTATGATTTGCAGAAAAAAGATGCCATATAAGAGATGGAGCATTTGGCTATAAATATTGATTTTATGTAAAATATAGTGTATAATATAACAGGTTAAAGTCAAGCACTTTAAGTAAAAAATAAATAACATCAAGAGAGGAAAAAAGTATGATTGCAACAAAAATGAGTTTTGACATGGAAACAGGAGAGCGGCTGAAAGTAGCTCGAAAATATGTTAAAGTTTATCAAACAGATGGAGGGATAAGATATTATAATCTAAATGGAAAACTATTAAATGCTCTTTCAAAAGAACAAGCCGAAGAAGTATTGCCGGCAAATTGGATTAGTACGGAAAACTGGATTCTAACCAAAAAAGGCGAATATTGGAATGTATTAACATATGAAGGAGAAGAGATATGTAAATTCATAGCAACAGATTTGAAAGTATATAAAAATTACATAATATTAAAAAATGAAGAAAAATCTAAATTGTATGATGTAGAAAATAGAAAATTTTTAGGGGGAACATTTAAAAAAATCCTATGTTGGGATGAAATACTTGTATTATTAGGAGAGAAAAATAATTATTTTTATAGTACCAAAAAACAAAAAATAGAGGCAAAATTTCAAGCTTATATTAGTATAAAAAAATCAAGAGGAGAAGAGTATCTGTTAATCTATAATAATAATAGATGCGGATTATGGTATAAAAAACGTTGCCCTGAAAAGTTTTTCAAAGTTTTGCCAATGAATTATCAAAAAATAAAAGTCTTAGAAAAGGAAATACAAGCAATAAAAGATGGCAAAGCAGAATACTATTCATTAGATTTAACTACTAAAGCTAATCAAGAAGAAAAAAATTATGTAAGTAAAAATAATGAAAATGTTAAAGATAATTTTTCATGTTCCACAAAATTTATTAACAAAATTCAAGTCAACTTTGGAGAAGAGGTAACTTTAAAAGAAAAATTCATAGTATTATTAGGAGATTTGAAAGATAAGAAACCATGTAAATATTATACACATCAAGGAAAATATATTGGAGAATCTGGAATTGTAAAAGATGAATTCGGAGAATTCTGTGCAAAGAATTATATCGAAACAGAAAATATATTAATTCTTGGAGGCGAAGAATCATCACCATTTGGAATGACAGAAGAATGGAATATATATGATTATGAAGGAAACAAAATATTTAAAAATAGTTTTAAAACAATAAAACCAATAGAAGAATATCTTATTTGTATGCAACAAAATGAGAACCAGCAAAATAAAAGCGTAATTGCAATATTCTCTAATAAAGGAAAATTGCTTTGCAGATTTAACAATGTGCAGAAAATTTTAAAAGTAGCTACTGATTATTTTCAAGTTGTTGACTATGAAAATAGAATATGGGTACTTGATAATAAAGGAAAAGCAATTTTTGATAGAGGAATAGAAATAAGCAAAAGCACAAAGTATGAGGATTTTATATTTGAGAAAATTGAAAATGGATATAATATTTTTAATTGTAAATATAAAAAAGTATACTATGTTGAAGCTGACACCATAGATGTAGAAAATATATTAGAATTAAAAGAAAAATACATTTTAAAAGTGTTACATAAAAGAAAAGTTGGAGCCATTATGTTGAATGAAGAAGGATGCAAAAAAATTATTCCTACTGAATATTCTGATGTTGATAGATATGGAGATTTTATGTTTGCAAAAACAGAAAAATGGGATGATATTTATGATTATAATGGTACACTAATTTTAAGTACCAAATAAACAAAGAGACCAGTAAAATTACTGGTTTCTATTAAATTTAATAAAATCTAAAGAAATAATGTAAAAAAATTCTTGATAAAAATTAAACAAAATGATAAAATTAATAAGTGAAAAAAATTAAAAGAAGAGGATGAGATGATAAACTTATTATTATGTGGAAACGAAAAAGTATTTGATGGAGCTTTAACAGAGCTAATATCAATAACAAACAGGACACAAGAAACAATAAAATGTTATATATTCACAGCAGAACTAACAAGAATAAAACCAGAATATACAGCAATAAGCGAAGAGCAAGTAGAATTTTTAGACAGAGTAGTCAAACAAAAAAATTCGAAAAACGAAGTGAAAAGAATAGATGTAACAGAAGTATATGAAGAACAATTCAAAAATTGTGCAAACGAAGGAGCATATTGCACACCATATACATTACTACGACTATTAGCAGATTTAGTACCAGAAATACCAGAAAAACTATTATATTTAGATATAGATATGATGGCAGGTGGGGATATTTCTAAGTTATACAACATAGATATTACAAACTATGAATATGCAGCAGTAAAAGAAAAATATGGGTGTTGGCTAATAAGACCAGACTATATAAATGCTGGAATGTTACTATTAAATATGAAAAAAATAAAAGAAACAAAGCTTTTAGAAAAAGCAAGAGAAAGAATAAAAACTAAAAAAATGCTATTTGCAGATCAAGATGCAATATTTTGGTCAACAACAAAAAAGAAAATTATACCAAGAATATATAATGAACAATCAAAATTCAATAAAAAAGACACAATAATATGTCATTTTTGTAAAAGACTAATGTTTTTTCCATATCCACATACAGAAAACTTTAAACAGTGGAATATTGAAGAGGTTCACAAAATCCTAAAATGTTATTATTTTGACAAAGATTTAGAAGAATATTTAAAATTAAAAGAAGAATACAATACAAGAATGAAAGAGGAAGTTTAAATGGAAAAATATCAAGAAATAATACCAATATTCTTTGCAGTTGATGATAAATATGTACCATTTTTAGCAGTAACATTGCAATCATTGGTAAATAATGCATCACCAGAATATTATTATGTAATAAAAGTATTATATACTAACATGAGCGAAGAAAGTAAAGAAAAAATCAATAAATATACAAGAGAAAACGTAAATATAGAATATGTAGACTTAAATTATTATATAGAAAAAATAAAAGAAAAGTTATATACAAGAGATTATTTTTCAATGACAACATATTTTAGACTATTTATATCAAATTTATATCCACAATATAATAAAGCAATATACTTAGATTGTGATATAGTTTTGTTAAAAGATATAGCAGAATTATACAATATAGACATTGGAGATAATCTATTGGGAGCAGTGCCTGATGATATAATTCAAAAAAATGAAGTATTCCAAGAATATGTAGAAAAAGTAGTAGGAGTTGCTAGTTACAAAACATATTTTAATGCAGGAATGCTAGTAATGAATTTAGATGAGCTTAGAAAATTTCAATTTCAAGAAAAGTTTTTATATTTATTAGAAAATGTTAAATTTTCTGTAGTTCAAGACCAAGACTATTTAAACAGAATATGTAAAGGGAGAGTAAAACTTATAGATACAGCATGGAACTTAATGCCTACAGCAAGTGATGATATGAAAGAAGAAGATATAAAATTAATACATTACAATTATCAATACAAGCCATGGCATTATGATGATATAAGATTTGGAAAGTATTTTTGGGAACTAGCAAAACAAACTGAATTTTATGATGTAATTAATAATATAAAAGAAAATTTTACAAATGAAATGAAATATCAAGATAGAGAAGCAGATATTGCATTAAGAGAACTTGCACAAAAAGAATCAGACTGTGTTGGAGATGACAGAATGTATAGAAATGTGCAAGTAACAGAAAAGTCACAAGAAAGAATAGAAATATTAGAAAAAATTAAGCAACTTGAAAAAGAAGGAAAATTTGATGTTGATGCAGAAAATGATCCACCATCAATAGAATTAACACCTGAAAATGTAGACTACCTAAAAACAAAAAGAACAAATAAATGGAAAAATAAATTTGCAAACAAATTAGGCGAGAGATTTTTAGATGCAATAATAAAAGATAATAAATTAATTATAAAAGATGTAGAAGGTCTTGAGTATTTAAGTGAAATGAAAAGTGGAGCATTAATAACATGTAATCATTTTAATCCATTTGATTCATTTACAATAGAAGAAATTTTCTCATTATCTGGACAAAGAAAAAAGAAAAAATTATATAAAGTAATAAGAGAAGGAAATTACACAAATTTCCCAGGATTTTATGGATTCTTGTTCAGAAATGCAGATACATTACCATTAAGTTCAAACACAAGAACAATGATAAAATTTATGAAGGCTGCAGACACAATCTTAAAAAGAGGAGACTTTATATTAATTTATCCAGAGCAAAGTTTATGGTGGAATTACGAAAAACCAAAGCCACTAAAAAATGGAGCATATAAAATTGCTACAAGAAGTAATGTACCAGTAATACCAATATTTATAACAATGAAAGATAGCAATATTATTGGTGAAGATGGATTCCCTGTAAAAGAATATTATGTGCATATAGAAAAGCCAATTTATCCAGATGTAACATTATCTGAAAAAGAAAATGTAGAAGAAATGAAAACTAAGAATTTCGAAGTTTGGAAAGACATATATGAAGAATTTTATGGAATTCCATTAGAATATACAACAGTAAAAGAGGAAGTAAATGAAGAAATCTAAAAAAATTTATTACTACAAAGACGAATTAAATGATGAATTTTCAGGAGCAGAAATCACACCAAGAATTATAGATGAGAACTATAAATACATCCACAAAAATCCTTTGTGGGATTTTTGTTCTTTTTTATTGCAAAATGTTATAAGTATGCCAATAAAACTGATTTATGGAAAATTCAAACTAAAAATAAAATATATAGGAAAAGAAAAATTAAAACCATATAAAAAAGACTCGTATTTTGTATATGTAAACCATACACAAGTATTTGCAGATGTTTTTATTCCAAGTTTGCCAATGTACCCTAAAAGAAATCATTTTATTGTAAATCCGGAAAATGTTTCTATGAAATTTTTAGGAAACTCTATCCAATTGCTTGGGGCAATACCAATTCCTAATAATAAAAATGGAATGAAAAATTTTATAAATGCAATAGAAACACATATTAATAGAAAACATCCAATTACTATTTACCCAGAAGCTCATATTTGGCCATACTACACAAAAATAAGACCATTTAAAGCTGTATCATTTAAATATCCTGTGCAATATAAAAAGCCTACTTTTTGTATGACTAATACATATCAAAGTTATGGTAAAAATAATGATAAGTTTAAAGTAGTTACTTATATTGATGGACCATTTTTCCCAAAAGATGGTTTGAGTTTACAAGAACAAAAAAATGATTTGAGAAATCAGGTTTATAATTGTATGGTTGAAAGAAGTAAAAATAGTAATATTGAAATGATTGAATATAAAAAGATAGAAGAATAGTGTAAAACGAAGTAAAAAGTCGAATTTTTTTACTTCGTTTTTTCTTTAAGTTGTATACTTAAAGA
>CAKPHD010000039.1 GCA_934155625.1 uncultured Clostridia bacterium | reverse complement strand
ACCACAAAATTTGATTGGTTTGCTCCTGATTGGGCTGTTCCATTAATGTTTAGTGTTACATTTGTTATTGCTGCATATCCTACTGCTACTAATATTATTGCCAGTAACACTACTCCTCCTACTATTTTGTTATTGGCTCTTCTCATTTTTGTATCTTCCTCCTTTTCATTTGCTGCACAACTTTGTGCTTATATTTTTTCCTTAAGTTGTATACTTAAAGATATAATAATTCAAATTCATTATAGCAATAAAGGCCTTTAGCGTCAAGACTTTTTTCGACATTTGAAATAAAATATTTATATGCAATTAGAATACTGTTTTCAAAAGAATAACATAACTGATATTCACTGATATTACTGACTTGAAACAATTTTGCAACTTTCTTTAAGTATACAACTTAAAGAAAAATTCTTAACAGTTTATTTCCTATAAAAAGACATTTTATTCAAAATATTGATAAATTCTATTTATTCAATCACACAATTATCAACCAATACAATTTTTCTCTCATTATTAGTATCAATTATTGCCTTAGAACCAATTGGAATAACAGCCTTTTTATCAATATGTCCGAAGTTCTCTGACTTAATAATTGGGCCATTAAACTCATCACCAATAGTATCTAATAAAATATCTTCCAATTTAATTCCACTTTCATGAGTATAATTTCCAAGCCAAATTCCTTTTACTTTATCAAACACACCATTTTGTTTCATATAATATAAGAAATTACTTGCCATTGCAGGTTCTGTTTCAAAACCTAATTCTTCTAAAAACAATATTTTATCTGTAAAATCAATAGAATATTTTCCTGCAACCATACCACTTGTTAAATTCAAATTACCACCAATAAGTTGTCCTTCAGCAACACCTTTTTTTATTGTTTGATATTCATCACCTTTTACTCCTAATTCTAAACTTCCATCAACAAATCTTTTTAAAACCTCTTTCAAACTATAATCAGTTTCATCTGTTGCTATAGTCTTAAAATTAGTTCCGCTAAAAGTTACTAATCCTGTTTTTTCTGTAATCATATTAGTTAAAGAAGTTATATCACTAAATCCACAAATAATTTTAGGATTTCTCTTTATATTATCATAATCAATATATTCAAATGTAGAATTACTGTTGTTTCCTCCTTTTGCACACCATATCATTTTAATATCTTTATCAGCAAACATTTCATTAATATCATCTGCTTTTTCTTTTGCTGTTGCACTATAATTATTTGTATTAGAAAATATATTTTTTGAATATTTAACTTTAAATCCTAATTTTTCTATTATTTCCTTTGCTGTATTAAGCTCTTCTATGTTATCTCCCACAATAGGACTTGATGGTGCTATAACTCCTATTGTATCTCCTATTTTTAACTTTTCTGGTATTATCATTTTTCCCTCCAAAACTCTAGCAATAGTGGGCACATTTTTGCTGCTCCCCACCTTGCTCATCTTTAATCATTTAATTCTATTAAAGCAGTTGCTAATCCATATGCATCTTTTTCTACTCTAAAAGAATGTATTAAATCAGAATTACATACACTGCAAATTCCACAATCTATTATGTTTTCTTTTTTTAGCCCAGCCTGTTCTAGAATTACTTGATTGATTTTTACAGTATCAATTGACCATCTATCTTCTCCTTCTACCGGAACTATTATTTCATCTATCTCCTTTAAATCTTTAAACTCATTATAAAATGGTTCTTGTACATCTTTGTGAACTTTGAAATGGCATTTTCTGATGCTTGGACAAATGCAACAGATTATATCTGATGGATTACATCCATAATCATTTTTCATTTTATTAACCGCTTCTACTGATATTCTTTGTAATGTACCTCTCCAACCAGAATGTACATTTGCAATTACCTTTTTTACTGGATCAAAAAATAATAGTAAAATACAATCTGCATTTGTTGTGGCTAAAGCTATATTTTTTGTATCTGTTACTAAACCGTCAATTTGCTCATATTCTTTTAAATTAAAATCTGGAATATCATTTTTTACTTTTTGCTCTAACGCTTTTATATTTTTAGTATGTGCTTGATTTGGCTTAGCTATATTTATATAGTTTATTCCTATTGAATCAGCTAATTTTTTATAATCATTAACTGCTTTTTCATATTCTTCACTTGTCAATGGTGTAGCATTTTTAGCCCTTGCTGTTCTAAAATTTTTATCCAATCCTATTGCATAAGCATGTTTTAATATATCACTATATTCTAGCAACTTTCTAAATTGTAAATACTCTATTCCGTCTTTCTTTACATGAATAACATTTTCATTTGATAAATCTTTCATATTTAAAATCCTTTCATACTATTTTTAATTTTATGCAAAATTTCCTCTTTGCTCTTTTTATCTATATAATTATAAGAATTTTCGCATCCACCCATGTTAAATGAACAAATACTCTTATAATCGCAATATTTACACGGAGTTTTTTTATCTTTATAATATGGTTTTAAATCTATATTCCCTCCAAGTATTTCTCTTGAAATCTGCTTAATAACAGTATACATATATTTTTGCAATTCCTTAAATTGTTCAGCAGTTACTCCACTAGTTTTCTTTTCGCTTAACTCTCCATCTTTTCCTATATATGCTGGAACAAGTGCAGAACTTCCATTTTGTAAATTTTTATCATGTAATTTTACTACTTTTACATCTGCCAAAATTAGCCCCTTCATCTTGAAATTTGCTCTTATTTTTTCTTCAATTTCTTCTTGTTCCATCCTTTTATTAGATTTTATCATTTGCTCTAACATACTAAAATATAGAACTCCTGCAGGCATCAAATCCTCTTCCTTGCATGATGCATCTAAATATGTCAGCAATTGAATTTGTAACCCTGCATAAACTTCATTTAAATCAATATTTTTAGCTGATGATTTGTAATCTATTATTCTCAGATATTTTCCATCTTCTCCTTGTGCCGTATCTATTCTGTCTATTTTTCCTATTATTTCTATTCTTTTTCCATCTTCTAATGTTAGTCTTATTGGCTTATATTTACCTTTATCTCCAAATTCCACTTCTGTTCCTAATACTTCAAATCTACTTTGCACAATTGTGCCAATTATATATTTTAATGCTTTTTTAATTATCTTTTTTAATCTGACAACTAAAGCTCTATATTTTGCTGTTGATGTAAATATATAATTCTTATTTTGTCCTAATTTTTCATCAATTATTTTATTTATTATTTCTGACAATTGTTCTTCTGTAATTTCTGCTAGTTCTATACCTTGAGATTTTACTGTTTCGAAAAATTCGTCTATTACTTCGTGGATAAATGTTCCTGTATTTAAAGTTTGTATTTTTAATTCTTCTTGTGGTTTAATTTTTAATCCATATTGTAAATAATAAGAAAATGGACAACTTCTGTATCTTTCTAATTTCGAAATACTTGTTACCAATGTATTTCCATATAGTCTATCAATATTATTTTGTTCTATCTTTTCTGGAATATTCGTATAACTTAAACCTTTTAAACTCTGTTGTAATTTTTCGTTCCATTCTGCGTCTTTTTTATAGTAATCATACACATAATACCAAATTTTATCTATACTGTCTTGCTCCTTTAATTTGCTTAAATTAGTTATCAATTCTTCATATGTTGTTTTTTTATTTAATATTTCACTCTGTTTTTCAATTACATCACTTTGTTCTTGTAACATAGGATATATCTTTTTTATTTTATTAATTAACATTGATGGTCTTAATGCTTTACCTTGCATATCAGATGATGAATATAATAAATATAATTTCTCTTCTGCTGTTGTAAATGCTTTATATATGTTAAAGCTGTCTTCATATAATTTATCAATTGTTCCTTTTGCAAGTTCAATTCCATCTTGTTTTAATATATCTCTATCTGAATCATTTAAAAATCCCTCGTCTTTACGGACACTTGGAAATTCTCCATCATTTAGTCCTATTATAAATATTGCTTTTACTTTGTGACTTCTTGACCTGTCTACATCTCCCATTATTACCTGATCTTGTGTCCCTGGTATTTTTGTTAAACTACTATTTTTAAATCCAATTTTTAATATTTGATTATATTTATCTATTGTTATTTTATCTTCATCAAAAACTAGTACAATTTCATCTAATATTTCTATTATGTTTTGCAAACTACTTTCATATTCATTTGCCAAGTCAACTTGTCCAATTTCATTTAATTCTTCTATCTTTTCTTGCACTTTTTCAAATATTTGTTGCTCTACAAGAAATTCATATATTGCTTTTGAGATTCCTCTTACTGTTTTATTTTCATCTATTTTATGTTTTAAATTCATTAATGGATTTACTAAATCTTTTCTAATTTGCTCTAATCTTTCAATTTCTGCTTTATCTTTTTCTTCATAATTTCCATATGTAAATTCTTTTTTCCATTTATTTTGTTTTATTCCCCATTTTAAACAATATTTTTCTATTTTAAATATATCATCATCTTCTATATTAGAAAATCCTGTTTTTATATAATTAAATACCGCTTCATATGACCAATTTTTTATGAAGATTTCTAAAATTGCAAGTACATATTGTATTACTATATTTTGATTTAAATCTCTGTTTTCATCTATAAATATTGGAATATCGTATTTATCAAATATTGCTCTTGCTAAGCTTGAATATGTAGCTATATTTTTCGTTATTATTGAAATATCTCTATATCTATATCCTTTGTCTCTTACTAATTTCAAAATATTTTTTGCCACTTCTTCTATTTCCGAATATTGATTTTTGGCTAAAAATAATTGCATATTTTCTACTTGCTTATTATATTTTTTAGGTTTGTTGTCATATAAATTTTGCTCCAAATGTTTTAGCTCTGTACTTTTAAATCTATATGTATTTTCTAATTTTATCTCTTCTATTTTTACATCACATTTTTGAGCTACTTCTAATAGATTATTTACTGTTACTTGATTAGAATAAAATATGTCTGTATCTGGGTTTTTAATGTCATACAATTCATCTGTACAGATTGTTATTGTTACTTGCTTTGCTATTTGCACAAGTTTTTCTATAATTTGATATTCTTGGCTTGTAAATCCTGCAAATTCATCTATATAAATCACTGCATCTTTAAACATATCTGTATTTTCTATATTTTCTGCTAAGATTGTTAATAAATCTGTTTCATCTATATATTTTCCAGAAAGTTGCTCTTCAAATTCATTATATACAATACTTAAATCTTTTAATTTATTTTTTAAATATATGTCTTCTTGCTTGTCTATTTCTTCACTTAATTGCTCTACACTAATTCCATGTTTTTTAAATTCTGTTATTGCTGTATCAAGCATGTCCACATTTTCATCAGTTTTGCCTAAAAACTTTAGCTCTTTTTTATTGTTATTTAATATTGAATATATGAGCATTGCTTTTCCGCATTTGCTTAAATTAGTTTCTGTTTTTCCACCAATTTCATTTATTACTCTATATGCCATTCTGCTTAATGTTACTACTTCTGCATTTAATACTGCTTGTGTATCTATTGCGTCCATTAGCTTCTTTTCTGCTGTAAATGAGAATTGCTCTGGAGTTATTATTAATATTTTATTTTCTTCTTTTACTTTTTGTGCTATTTCTCTGTAGCAGTACTCGCTTTTGCCTGTTCCTGCTCTTCCATATACTATTCTAAAACTCATATATTCCTCCTTTTTTTATTTTAACAATTATATCATATAATTAATAAAGATTTAATATTTTTCTCTTTATTTTTCTCATAAAATATATTATAATTAATTTAAACAAAAACGAAAAGGATAAAATAATATGAACAAAGAATTTTATGAGATAACAAAAGACTTAATAAATAATCCAACCGTATTGCAAATGAAAAAATACAGGCAACATTATGAGACCAACTGTTATGACCATTGTATAGAAGTAGCATACTGGTCATATCTATTTTGTAAAAAACACAACTTAGATTATGTATCAATAGCAAGAGCTGCAATACTACATGATTTATTTTTATATGATTGGAGACATTCTAAAGCAAGATTACAAGGATGGCATGCATTCAAGCATCCACAAATTGCGTTAGAAAATGCTTTAAAGATTTGTGATTTAAACGAAAAAGAACAAGATATAATTTTAAAACACATGTGGCCTGTAACATTTTTTAGTTTTCCAAAATATGAGGAAAGCTTTATCATAACTGTTGCAGACAAACTAAGTGCCTTAAAATCATTTTACGAATACTATCAATCTCATCTAATGAAAAAGAAATTTCTTAGATATGCTTATATATTCTTTGCATTTACAATTTTTAAACTAAATATATAAAATGTATATTTCCTACATATTTGTAAATAATATGTAGGAATATTTGTTTTTTATGAAAGGAAACTTAATATGGATAATGTAAAAATCGGTAACAAAGAAGCAATAGCACTATTAGTAACAATTACCTTTAATCATATAATTTTAAATATTACAAAATCTATTATAAACCTTACCTCATCTTCATCACTTTTAAATATCCTTTATATTAGCATAATAGTAATTTGTTATACTTGCCTAATTTGTTATTTTCTAAAAAAATTTCCAACATGCGATATAATTGATATTTCAGATTATCTTGGCGGAAATGTATTAAAATGGATTATTGGTATAGCATATGTTGTATATTTTATATTTTGGGCAGGAATTTTATTAAACTTATTCTCATCATTTTTGCAAATTATTTATTTTCCAATGACCAAGCTTTTTTACATTATACTATTATTTTTAATATCTGCTATTACAGCATGTAACATGAAACATAATGCGGTTTATAGAACTATTTTTATATTTTTTCCATTTTTAGTTGTTAGCACTCTAATTTTATTTTTTGCTGATATACCTTATTATGAAATTGAAAAAATCTATCCAATCTTCGGAAATGGAATTTTTACTACATTTGTTAGCGGATTATGCAATATGTTTGCATTTCAAGTACTTGCATATATTTACTTTATGCCACCAGTACTAAAAAAACCTGAAGAATTAAAAAAGATTTCAATAACAGCCATAGTATTATCTGCAATATTCTTATTATTAAGTGTTGCAATAATAATTTTCATGTTTAGTGGTTTTGTCGAAACTGATGAGTTAATGCCTTTATATTCAGCTACTAAATATATTGAGTTTGGTTCATTCTTTAGAAAGCCTGATTCTTTATATTTACTCATTTGGATTTTAGCTTTTATGAGTTATTTAGGTATTACTATTAAATTTTCAAACAATATATTAAGAAAGGTCACTCACATACAAAACGAAATCTTATTAAATATATTAATTGTAATCGGAATTTTTATTGTTAGTTTAATACCAAAAAACTACGCGTTTTCCGCATATCTTTCTAACATTGTGTATAAGTATTCTTTCTTTATATTAGTTATTGGCGTTAGTTTTGCAGTTTTACTTTTTGCAACTGCAAAAAAACTTATTAGGAGGTGGTTATCACGAGCAAAAATACAATCAACATTATAGCATTTTTAGTATTACTTGCAATTTTTATTGGAGCATTTTCAAGCTCATATACATCTCACAATCTAACAAATTTAGCTTATGTATTAGCACTAGGCGTTGATGTTGGAGAAAATGCACAAATAAAACTTACAACACAATTTACAAGATCAGATTCATTTTCACCAAATGGTAGCTCTTCTAATGAATCTAATAATATAATTCTAGTTTCTGGAGAGGCCGATTCCATTTTACGGTTGTCTTAATCTTCTAAACAGCTATATAGGAAAAGAAATTAATTTAGCTCATTGTGGTGCAATTATATTTTCTGAAGATTTTGCAAAAAACGGAATTTCTTCTCAAATCTATAGTCTACTTAATAATGAAGAATTTAGGCCAACTACTAATCTTATAATTAGTACTTGCCCAGCATATGAATACCTTTCTAATGTAAAACCAACTTTTGAAAAAATCACAACGAATTATTACGAAACATATGAAATTACAAATAATTTTACAGGTTATTTTTCTAATACTACTGTTGGTGAATTTTTTAACACTTTATCTGGTGATTTTTGTGACGGTACTGCTACTCTTGGCGGTCTTAATGCAAGTGCTCGTAAAGAACAAGAGGAATCTTCTGATTTAGAGCCATCTTCAAAAGATTCCTCTCAATTTATATCACCTGAAAAAGATGAAAGTGTTGTTACAAATCCTGAAGAATTAATTGCAGGTTCAAGTTCAATTCAAGGAAAACGTGGTACAGAAAATCTTGGTATTGCCGTTTTTGACAATGATAAATTATGTGGAAAACTTACAGCTACAGAGACTATTTGTCATCTACTAATTGAAAATGATTTAGATTCTTTTGTTGCATCAATTGATAATCCTTATACTGAAAATGCAAAAGATAAAATTGAGCTTAATATAATTCCTAATAAAGATTCTAAATTTACTGTTAATATTGAAAATGGTATTCCTACCATATATCTTGATATTGATGTACAAGCTTCTATCTTGACTCTTGAAAAAAATATCGAATATGAACAAACAAACACTTTAGAAAAATTTTCTGATGCCACTATAGATTATCTAAAAAAACAATTTGATAATTACTTTAACAAAGTATCTAAAGAATATGGAACTGATATTGATTGTTTTTCTTACAAAGCTCTTTCTCATTTTGCTACTAAACAAGATTGGGAAAATTACAATTGGAATGAGAAATTCAAATCTGCACAATTTCACACTAATGTAAAAGTAAATGTAGTTTCTAGTCAAATAATTACAAAAACCTAAAAGATACATTTATAATTTATTACAATTCATAAATACATTATATTTATTTTGAAAATTTATAATATATTGTTTTTGTAATACCGCGTAAGCGACCAAATGAGCAAAGCGAATGCGATATGGAGCAATCTACATGTAAGTATTTTTAATATGAAGATTGCGACACCAAGGTATAAAAAAACAATATATTATAAATTTCTAAATAATTATTTAAGTAAAAGTGAATTGTAATAAATTATAAATGTATCTTTTAGGTCTCTTTGAAGCCTTTGCCAAGAACCTCTCTAACATTTCCTATAACAATAAAGCAATGTTCATCAATTGTTTTAGCTATATCCTTTATTTTAGCAGTATCATTTCTAGAAGCTGCACAAATTAAAACTAACTTATCTTCATTTTTATACATTCCTTTACCATATAAACCAGTAACACCTCTTTTTACATTTTCTCCTATAACTTTAGAAATCTCTTCATTTTTATCTGAAATAATAAATAATAATTTTGTATAATACACACCTTCAAATATTATATCTATCATCTGTCCATACAAATAAATAGCAATTGCAGAATATAATCCAATCTCAATATGCTTAAAAAACAATACATTTAAAGAAATAATAACTATATCCATAATTATCAAATATCTACTCATAGAAATATATGGATTATATCCTTTTATCAATGTTGCAATTAAATCTGTTCCCCCTGTTGAAGCACCAACTTTTAGTATTATAGCTGTTCCGATTCCAATTAAAGCCCCTCCATATATACAAGCTAAAAATCTGTCATTTGTTATTGCTGGATATTTATCAAATATATCTATAAAAACTGATAAGCTAACTGTTCCAATTAATGATTTTGAAAAAAATTCTTTGCCAAGTTTATAGCCTGCAAGTATAAATAGTGGTATGTTCAGTGCCATTATCATTGCACCCATAGGAATTTTTAGCAGATAATATGTTATTGTTGCAATTCCTGATAGTCCTCCAGATGATAATTGATTTGGTAATAAAAATGCCGAGGTACCAAACGCCATTATTACTGCACCTACAATTGTTCCGATAATATTTATTATTGCTTTTTTTCTTTTAACTTTTTCCATAAAAAAATCACCCTTATTACAATTATTTGTAATAAAAAGTGATTTTATACTAGGTCGTTCTAAATTACTACTTTTTCTCCTGTTTCAGGATTATATTCTTCATTTATATTTTGTGGTTCTATTTTTAGTACATCTTTTAAGTCATAAATATATGTTGATATTTCTCCTTCATTTTGTTCCCTATTCCTTTTAATTATTATTGGTTCTACATTTTCTTCAAAATCATGTACTGTCATTTCATATGAATTTCCTATTGTTGAACAATATGTCATATTTTGCATTAATGAATTATCATAAACTGTAGAGATTTCTATACTATAATTTAATATATAAAAATTATCCGGATTTTTATATACTAGATTTTTTATTTTTTCTACTTCCGCTTCTAATTCTGTGATTTTTTCTTGTTTTAATTTTGCACTAAATTCATTATCTGCCCCATCATAATTAAATAAATTTATATCAATAAAATAATTACTTCCTTTTTGGTAATTCATATATGTATATATAGAAGATTTTCTATCTGATAATGTATATAAATTTTTTAGTCCTATATCATTTCTTACATATAAGTCTTGATTATTAGCATATCGATTATATATTGCTATATAATCGTAATATTTATCCATATCTATTTGGATTATACCATCTTCTCCCCAAAAAACCTCTATAGTAGTTGGGGAAAATTCAAAGTCAGTTATTTTTTCATTTTTGTATTTGTCAATAAATAAAGCAGCCTCATCTTCAACATCGCCATAATCTTTTACTACTAAGTCTCCAGATAGATTACTATCTAAATTTTGTTTAATTAAACTATAATATGCTGATTTTCTCAAAATTTCTTTCATTGGTGCATTTTCTGTAAATAGTTTATCAAATGTTATTTTTTCTCCTGTTGTTAAATCATAGTTCAAACATTTATATCCTTGGTAACATCCATCACCATCATCATCTTTTTTTGCTACATAATGTATTCCAAATGAAAGTGTATTAGCAAAGCTAGATATATTGTTTGTAAAAACAGAAACGTTTATAACTTCATTTAAATCTGTTATTTTTTCTTTATAACAATTTAAAGCTGTTATTTCAAGTTCTTTATTAATTGCACTTTGTATGTTGCTATCTTTTAATCCATCTATTTGGCAATATGTTATCTCAATTTTGTCTCTACTTATTTGCTTTTCTAAAATTGTTAAATCATTCTGATTATATGTTCCTTTTAGGTTTATTCCTTGTACGTCTTGCTGTTGTTTTTCTTCGCTTTCTTCTTGTATAACTTCGTCTATTTCTATATTTTTATATATAATAGCTCCTGTTGTTATTGCAATACATATTGTGCAAAAGATTACTACAAATATTATTTTTGATTTAATAGTTTTGAACATAGCCAGCCTCCTTTGCTACATCCTGCCCTCTTTCTGACTTCATTGCATTTAATAACTTGCGAGCATCACTATTTTGTCCTTCGCTTTTTCTTATAACCGCATAATATTGTGTTTGTAATCCATATAACCCTGTTTTGATATTGTCATATGTTGGGTCAATTCCATCTACTGCTAACATCTTCATTTTATCATTAGTATACATTTGTGTTGCATAATAATAATATGAATATCCTATTGCATTTTTACCATTATTGTAATCTGATATAACATCAATTATGTCTTCCATTGTTTGTGATATTGTTTCTGTAACAGGACTCATCATCTTTTTGCCTTTCATTACAAGTTCTAACATTCCTGATTGACTACCTGAATTTTGTGGTCTTTGATATGCCAATATTTTTTCGTTTTCTCCGCCTACATCTTTCCAATTTTTTATATTCCCAGTATAAATATTTTGAATTTGTTCTAATGTTAAGTTTTCTACAGGATTGTCTGTATTTACGAAAAATACAAATGCATCTTTTACAATTGGTACAATTTCAAGTTCTATCCCTTTTTCTTCAGCTAATTTTTTCTCATCTTCTGATGGTGCTGTAACTAATATTAAATCTGTATCTCCATTTATTAAATTCACATATGCATTATGTGTTTTTGAATGACTTACATCTACATCTTTTATATCAGTTCCAGTAAAATTTGCCTTAAATGCTTCGGCTAATGGTAATGTTACTGTTGAACCATCTATTTTAGGATAATTTTCTAAAGAAAATAGCTTTTCTTGATTTTGTATTGTCTTTTTCTCTTCCGGATCTATTATTGGTTTTGTTTTTTCTTTAGTAAAATATATATATCCTAAAACACAAGCAGCTAGAACTAATATTACAATAACTACTAATAATATATTTATTACTCTTTTGTTTCTCTCCATATTTTTCCCCTTTTATTTATGATCTTCTAAAAACTCTGGATAAGTTTCCAAAACTTCAATTTCTAATTTTCCAGGCTTAATATTACTATCTTGTTTTACAATTAAGTCCAAAGTATATAATTCTTTTAATTTTTCTACATTTTCTCTTTTATGGCCTATAACATTGTTTGCATCTTGTGGATTTACAGTTACCTGTACTTTTTTAACTTTTACATTTAATTGCTTTATTTTTGCAAGAATTGTATCATACCATAATCCAGATTCAACAAGTTGTCTAAATGCTGGATGATATGGTCCTGCAACAACTTCGCTTCCTTCTATATTAGGGTCTGTTATTTCATCTGTATTTTGCAATCCTACTCTTATTACTTCTATTTCTT
The DNA here is from genome assembly GCA_934155625.1 of uncultured Clostridia bacterium. Classification (GTDB taxonomy): domain Bacteria; phylum Bacillota; class Clostridia; order TANB77; family CAG-508; genus CAG-269. The sequence continues at coordinate 1,676 of CAKPHD010000039.1, read as the reverse complement.
TTTGGTTAAACATTGTCATTAATTCTTTACATGTTTCTACAGCTTGTACTACTGTTAATGGTGTATATTTTTCATCAAGAAATTCTTTTTCTAGTCTTGTATTTTTTATTACTAAAACTGGATATATTCTTACCATTTTAGGTTTTAATTTTATTAATTCTTTAGCTGTATTTATTTCATCAATTCTAGTACTTTCTGGTAATCCTACCATCATTTGATGCCCTAGCTTAAATCCACGCCACCTTATCATTTTTGATGCTCTTTTTACATCTTCAAATGTATGACCTCTATTAGCTCTTTTTAATATATAGTCATTTGCAGATTGTACCCCTAATTCGATTGTTTCTACTTTATATTTTTTTAATCTCTTTAGAATTTTTTTATCTATATAATCTGGTCTTGTAGATACTCTTATTGAATCAATTTTTCCTTGCTTTATATATTCATATGCTATTTTCAAAAATTCTTCTTGTTTTTCTTCTTCTATTCCCGTAAAGCTTCCACCAAAAAATGCGACTTCTTTTTTTGCTTCTTTATCTTTGATATTTTCTAGATAAAAATCTATTGTTTTTCTTATGTCTTCACCTGTTATCATTTTTTGTTGTCCACTTATTGACCTTTGATTACAAAATATACAGTCATTAGGACATCCTAAATGTGGTACAAATATTGGGATTATATAATGCTTTTTCATTCTATCACCTCTCTTATTTTATACTTTGTAATGCTTTTCTTGCAGCATCCATTTCCGCAAGCTTTTTAGATTTTCCTGTTCCTTCTGCTAATTTTTTATTATTGCATTCCACTTGTGCTTCAAATGTTTTATCATGATCTGGTCCTGTTTCTTTTATTATTGTATATTTTATTTCAACTTCTCCATGTTTTTGTAATTTTTCTTGCAATACTGTTTTATAGTCTTTTTGTCCAACATGTTGACTGGCTATTTTTATTGGTTCTTTTAAATTCTCTATAATGAATTTTTTGGCCTCTTCCAATCCCCCATCTAAGTATATGGCAGCTATTACTGCTTCTACACTATCTGCCAAAATTGCTGGTCTTACTTCTTTATTAGTTGTTCTTTCAGATTTTCCAAGATACAAGAAATCACTAAAACCATGCATTTGCGCTATTTTGTGAAGACTTGTTTCACACACTACTGTTGCTCTGACTTTAGTCATTTCTCCTTCTTTTAAGTTTTGATAATTTTGGTATAGATAAATACTTGATATAAATTCTAATATACTGTCTCCTAAAAATTCTAATTTTTCATTACTTTCTACTTCATGCTCATATGCATATGATGTGTGTGTTAATGCTTTTTTTAGTAATTCTTTATCTTTAAATGTATAGCCTATTTTTTCTTCTAAATTTTTCATAATTTCCTCCATTATATATATATCTATTATATACTATTTTGCATTTTTTTCAAGTTTTTTTGCCAAAATAAAAGAACGAAGTTTTTTCGTTCTCCTTTTACTTTATACATTTTCTTTTATGTAGTCTACTACATCTCCTACTGTAACAACTTTTTCTGCATCAGCATCTGGAATTTCTATATCAAATTCTTCTTCTAAAGCCATTACTAATTCTACTATATCTAATGAATCAGCTCCTAAGTCATCAATAAAAGATGCTTCCATTGTAACTGAAGCTTCTGTTGCTCCTAATTGTTCAAC
>CAKPHD010000038.1 GCA_934155625.1 uncultured Clostridia bacterium | reverse complement strand
CCATTAATGTTTAGTGTTACATTTGTTATTGCTGCATATCCTACTGCTACTAATATTATTGCTAATAACAATATTCCTCCTATAACCTTATTGTTTGCTCTCCTCATATGTTCTTCCTCCTTTTTTGACTTGTTATCCAAAGGGATGCTTTTTGATAACTGAACTTTTTCTGTTCTTTTTAGAACTTATCATTTTGTGTATTTCTTGTCAATACTTTTTGTGTATTTTATTGTTTTGTGTTTAATATTTCCATTTTTTATAATTCTTCAACTATCTTTTCTGTGTCTATTGTACTTGTTATTATTTGTGCTTTTCTTTTTATATATTCTAAAAAATAATCACTATATACTTTTCTTATCACTTCATTTTGTGTTACAAATTTTAGTGTTCCAAATTCATTTTTCTTTATTGTTAAATATCCTAAATAAAATAATAATGTCATATTTGAATTATAGATTTTATATTTTTCCATATTTTCTTTTATTCCATTTGGTAATTTTCTCATTCCTTACCTCTCTTTCTGTACTCATGGTACTTTTGGGACCGGTTCTCTTCGGTACCTTTATTTTACTATACACTATGTTAAATTGCAATGACTTTCGACTTGATTTTTTTGAAAATTGTATGTATAATCTGTAAAGATTAAATGAAAGGAAAAAACTTATGGAAAAAATAATAAACAAAATTGCACAAGAATTAAATGTAAAACCTACGCAAGTAGAAAATGCCGTAAAATTAATTGACGAAGGAAATACAATACCATTCATAGCACGTTACAGAAAAGAAGCTACAGGTGGTTTAAGTGACGAAATTCTAAGAGATTTAGGCGAAAGATTAACTTATTTAAGAAATCTTGAAACTCGTAAAGGTGAAGTTATAAATTCTATAAACGATCAAGGAAAATTAACAGATGAATTAACTATTGCTATTGCATCTGCCGAAACACTTGCAGAAGTTGAAGATTTATACAGACCTTTTAAACAAAAGAAAAAAACAAGAGCTACAGTTGCTAGAAGCAAGGGATTAGAGCCTTTAGCAGAAATAATTATTGCTCAAAAAGAAAAAACTCCAATTAAAGAGCTAGCTGCTGAATATATAAATATTGATTCTTTATCAGAAGAAGATAAAGCAAATAAAGATAAAGTTGTTGCAACTGCAGAAGATGCAATTCAAGGTGCTTTAGATATTATTGCAGAAAATATTTCTGATAATGCTAAATACAGAAAATATATTAAAAAAATATGTTATCACGAAGGAAGCATTGTTACAAAAGCATCAAATGCCGAAGAAAAATCAAATTACGAAATGTATTATGATTTTACAGAATTGGTTTGCAAACTTCCTAGCCATAGAATTTTGGCTATTAATAGAGGTGAAAAAGAAGATTTCTTAAAAGTTTCTATTAGTAAACCTGAAGAAAAAATTCTTTATTATATCCAAAGAGATATAATTAAAGGTACAACTCAATTTACAGAAATGCTGGAAGCTACAATATTAGATGCTTTTAAAAGACTAATTGAACCTTCTATCGAAAGAGAAATTCGTTCAGATTTAACTGAAAAAGCTGAAGAAAAAGCTATTAAAGTATTTGGACAAAATGCAAAACAATTATTACTTGGAGCCCCTATAAAAGGTAAAACTGTTATGGGATTTGACCCTGCATATAGAACTGGTTGTAAAATTGCTGTAATCGATGAAACTGGTAAAGTTTTAGACACTTCTACAGTATACCCTACAGCTCCTCAAAATGATGTTGAAGGTGCTAAAAAAATATTATTAAATTTAATTGAAAAAGATCATGTTGATATGATTGCAATTGGTAATGGAACTGCTTCTCGTGAGTCTGAAATGTTTGTTTCTGATATGATTAAAGAAGTAAAACATGAAATTTGTTATGTTATAGTTAGCGAAGCTGGAGCTTCTGTATATTCAGCATCTAAACTTGCAACTGAAGAATATCCAGATATAAATGTTTCTATAAGAGGTGCTATCTCAATTGCTCGTAGACTTCAAGACCCTCTTGCTGAACTTGTAAAAATTGACCCTAAAGCTATTGGTGTTGGTCAATATCAACATGATGTAAATCAAAAGAATTTATCAGAAAGCTTAACAGGTGTTGTTGAAGATAGTGTTAATAAAGTTGGTGTTGATGTAAATACTGCCACTCCTTCTTTACTTGCTTATGTTTCTGGTATTAACAATACTATTGCTAAAAATATTGTAAAATATAGAGATGAAAATGGTAAATTAAAAGAAAGAAAAGAATTATTAAAGGTTCCTAAGCTTGGAAAAGTTGCTTTTGAACAATGTGCAGGTTTTATTAGAATTCCTGATGGTACAAATCCATTAGAAAATACTGCTGTTCACCCAGAAAGTTACAAACCTACAGAAAAATTACTTGAACTTCTTGGTTTTAAAGTTGCTGATTTAAAAAATAAAGATAATTTAATTTCTTTACGTGAAAAATTAAAATCTGTTAATGTTGCTGAAACAGCTAAAAAGCTTGAAATTGGCGAAATGACTTTAACTGATATTATTGACGAACTTTCTAAACCTGGTCGTGACCCAAGAGAAGATATGCCAAAACCTGTTCTTCGTAGTGATGTTTTAAAGTTTGAAGATTTAACAGAAGGTATGATTTTAACTGGTACTGTTCGTAATGTTATCGATTTTGGTGCTTTTGTTGATATTGGTGTTAAATATGATGGTCTTGTACATATTTCTGAAATGAGTGATTCTTATATTAAAAATCCTTCTGATTTAGTTTCAGTTGGTGATATTGTAAAAGTTAAAGTTATAAAAATTGATCAAGATCGTAAAAAAGTTGGACTTTCAATGAAAATATAGAAAAAGAGGCATGTAATTTAATACATGCTTCTTTTCTATTCACTAACATATTTTTCTTGAATTTCTTTTATTTTATCAAAATTATTATTTAATATATCAAGAAATACTTCTGCAATTTGTGGGTCAAATTGAGTACTTTCACATCTTTTTATTTCTTCTTTTACATGTTCAATATCAATTGGACCTCTGTAGCTTCTTCTGCTAGTCATTGCATCAAAAGTATCTGCTACTGCTGCAATTCTTGCTATATATGGTATTTCTTCACCTTTTAATCTTGATGGATATCCATTGCCATCATATCTTTCATGATGATGTTTTACAATAGGTATAATATCTTTAAATATTACTGCAGAGCCTAAAATATGTGCTCCTATTGATGGATGATTTTTTATTTGAGAATATTCGTCATCTGTAAGTTTTGATGGTTTTAATAAAATACTATCTGGTATTCCTATTTTTCCAATATCATGGAATAATCCACCTATTCTTAATGTTTTTATTTGCTCTTCTGGTAGTCCTAGTTTTTCTCCAATAAGCACAGAATATTCTGACACTCTATCTGAATGACCTCTTGTATATGAATCTTTTGCTTCTACTGTATATCTTAATGTTTGTACCATATCTAAATATGCTTGTTCTAATTGTTCTTTTGAATCTTCTAATTTTTCATTTATTTGTTTTATTTCATTCATCTGTTTTACAGATTTTATTGCTGATTCAATTAACAATATTAGTTGGTCAAATTTATCACTTTTTTCGCAATATCCTTGTATGTCTAATCTTTTTATTGTTTCTAGTGGTGGCGCTAAGTCCTTATGACCTGTTAACAACAAAATATATAATTCTTTGTTGAATTTTCTAATTTCTTCTACTACTTCATCCCCATGTAATGGTGTCATCATAAAGTCAAGTAACATTAAATCAAAGTGTTCTTGTCTTACTCTTTCTATTGCTTCTACAGGATTTGTTATTCCTATAAATTCATAATTTGAGTCTTCTAAAAGCACTCTTAATGAGTCTAATATTCCCTCTTCATCATCTACACCTATTATTTTGTATTTTCTTCCTACATTTGTTTGATTTTGAAGTGCTTTTCTCATTTAATCAACTCCTATATTCTTAAGTATAAATTCGTTTTAATTATTGATATTATATTAGTTTGTAATTTAAAAATCAAGTTTTTTATTTAATTTGTTCCTAATAAATTTTTATGTATTAGATTTTATCACTCAAATTGCATGTAAGCATCTATTTGAATACAGTTTTATTTCATTTATATTACACTTATATTTCTTTTTTATTACATTTTATATTTTTGTTTGATTTTTGTCGTTTCTCTTGATATACTGGACATAAAGGAGGTATTTGGATGGAAATTACAGAATCTAATATCGAAAATGATGATGTTTTAGAAGTAACTGACACCGAAAATGCTTCTGAACATCAAACTGAGCAAACAGACTCAACCTCATTAATCGAGTACAAAGAAGTTGATGAGCCTTGTGTTGCATTAACTATAATTGGCGAGAACCGCCTTACAAATGTTGAAGTTTTTGTTAGACGAGGATTTAAATTTTCGTTTAAAGCTTTTTTTTCAACTTTACTTCTTACAATAATGAATATGTTTATTTAAGGATAGTTTATTTATTAATAATATAAACTATTCTTTTTTATTTTAATTAAATATATCCAAGTCCAGTTGGGCAGACTATTTCTAGGAAATTTCTTGCTATACTCAATTATATCATTTTATAAGGAGTTGATTTTAATGTACTTATCAGACGCAGTAAGAGATAGAATTAGATATTATCAAGGCCAAACTGGTATGAGTCTTTGGGGTCTATTTAAGGCTTCTGGTGTTCCAATGTCAACATTAGCGGCTTTTATGAGTAAAAGAACTGAATTGATAAAATTAGATACTTTACTTCACATATGCGAAGGTTTTGGTATTACTATTACTGAATTCTTTGAAAACGATGTGTTTAAAGATGTAGAACAAGATTAATAAAACTGTCAAAAGGGAACTACCCTCTTGACAGTTTTTTATTTTTGTATTGGAATTATAATATTAAATGTTGTTCCTTTTCCTTCTTCTGTTACATATGTAATATCTCCACCAAAATGTGCTTTTATATTTGAATATGACATATATAGTCCAAGCCCTGTTCCATTTTTTCCTTTTGTTGTAACCATTTCTTTAAACAATCTATCTTGTACTTCTTTTGGAAGCCCACCTGCAAAGTCAGTTATTGATATTACTACATCATTTCCCTTTTTATTTACAATTAGTTCAATATTTTGGTCCTTTTTTCCTGCATATGCTTGTATTGCATTTGAAATCATATTATTAACTACTTGTACAAGGCTATTTACATTTCCATTTAGCACTTGATTTTCGTCTGTTTTTACAAGTACATTCATATATATGTAAGCATTTTTCAATTCATGTTTCATCAATATATTTACTCTTTTTATCAATTCACCTACTGTGAATTCTTCTGAATCATCATTTGATAATGACGCAACTGCTTGTCCTTTTACTGTTGTTATAATGTCTGACATATATTCTAGATGTGCTCTTATTTTGGGTATCCATTCTTCCATATCTTTTGCAATATCATGATGGTCTTGTGAGTTTACTAATGGGTCATCTATTGATGCATCATATTCTTGTATTAAGTTTTCTAGCCCTTGAACTGCTCCGGCTATTGACATTATTGGTGTTTTTAGGTTGTGTGCAATTCCTCCTATTAATTGTCCAAGTCCAGCTAAACGCTCTCTTTCCATTAATATGTCTTGATTATTTTTTATTGTTGCCATATCTTCTTTATGTTGTGTTATATCTTTAAATAAGAACAGTGTTCCTAATGATGTGTTGTCTGATTTTATTGATGTTATTTCTATTTTAAAGTATTTTCTTATTTCTGAAAAGTGTTGTTCAAATGATATTGTTTCATCAGTTATTTGTGCTCTTTTTATTGATTTTTCTATTCTGTTAATTGCTTGTTTACTTACTTTTTTACTATTTAGTAATTTTATAAAGTTTTGACTACTTAAACTTTCTGGCTTTACCTTAAATACTGTTAAAAATGTTTTGTTAAAGTCTGTAATTGTATTCTCTTCATCTAATACTACATATCCATCTGATATTCTATCAACTATTTTTTGTAATGCTATTGGTGTGATTTTTAAAAAGTTGAATTTTAGTATTGCAAATGTATAAAATATTACTGCAATAGAAAAACTTATTGGTGTTAAACATACATTCATATTATAAATTTTAAATGTTCCTAGTAAGTTTACTAGTATTGGGAACATTGTTCCTATTATTATTAATATTGTTTGTTTAGAAAATGATCCTGAGTTTTTTAATGATGAATTTATCATTATTCCTATACTTACTAATAACAATCCATATGTATATATTGAATGTACATAAAAATATGGTCCATATACCATTTCATTTAAGTTTGAAGAATATACTTTATAAAATAAATGATGGTATTGGTTTGTATATAATACCGCTAATGATAAAAATGGTATTATAAATAATAATAAATATTTTTCTTTAAATCTAACCTTTGTATCTTTGAATATTATTGCTACAAAAAACAATGCTACTGGCAGCAAGCATGTTCCTATATATATAAAGTTCTCAAAATATATTGGTTCTATATTAAAAAAACTTGTACAAATTAATTGCGAAATTACTCCTACACTTATTATAAGTACTGTTAGCAAAACCGTCGCAAATGCACTTTGCAATTGCGACAATGGTTTTTTCCTCATAATGTTTCCCATTAATAATATTATTGAGAGTGTTGATATTACTAACAATATAAATTCTGTATTTATAACCATCTTTTGTTTCTCCTTTAATATTTTATAAATCCTATTCTTTTAAAATAGTCCATATATTTTAATATATATTCTTTGTCAATTTCTTTCCAAGAAAATCCTATTTTTTCAAGATATTTTTCTGTAAATTCATAGTCTATTCTTACATTAGAAGTATATATTAATTGTTTGTTTGAGTCAATATCATGTATTATACCAGATAATATTTCTTTTTTAAAGTCATCATTTAAAATTTCAGTTAATTTTTTTGACATTGCTTCATTGTCTACTCCATTAATTTCAATTCCTAATTCATGTAAGGTGTTTATTAATAATTTTATTGGTAGTAGTTTTGGATTATATATATGGAATACATTGCAACTACTGTCATGCTCAAGTATTTTTATAACCGCTTCTGCACTTAAATCAACAGGTCCTAATTCTATTGCATGTTCCAATAAATATTCTGGAAATACCCCTAGTTCTATAAATGATTTTAATCTCTTTGCAAATGCATTTTCTTCAACATTTTGTTGGAATACCCCATCACTATATCTATTTGTAATGTTCCCCATTCTTAGTACTTGGGCATCTAGTCCTTCTTCTACTGCTCTTAATACAATCATTTCTGCTTTGTATTTTGTTATAGTATATATTCCTGATATATTTTGATTAATATATAAAGTGTTTTCTTTGAATATTTTTTTGTTATTTATGTTCTCCTCTGTCTCTTCTATGTTTTCTTCTTTTTCACCATTTCCAGATACACTAATTGTTGAAATATGTATTAATCTTTTTTCTGTTTCTTTACAAAAATCTACTACATTTTGTGTTCCATCTACATTAATTTTGTTGAATAGTTCTGCTGTTCCAAAGTGTTTTACTAATGCTCCTGCGTTTATTACTGTTGTAATGTTTTGGCTAACTAATTCATAGTCTTCTTTTGATAGTTTAAAGTTTCTTTCTACTATGTCTCCCTCGACTACTTGTATTCTGTCTTTATATTTTTCGAAATATTCATTTCCAAGGTAGAATACAATTTTTTGTTTTAGTCTTGCTAATGGTTCTTCGTTATTTTTTCTTCTTACTAAACAGTACACTATTCCTTTATGTCTTTTTAAATATTCATCTAATATGTGAACTCCTAAATAGCCTGTACTTCCTATTAACAGAATGTTTCCTACTTGATATCTTCTTATTGTTGATATATTTGATATGTTATTTTTTTCTAATACTTTATCTATTGCAGAATAATCATATTTTGCTATATTTTCTTCTACTTTATTGTTTTTCTTTCCTGCAAGTTCTTTTATTGTTGGATATTTGAATATATCTGCATATTCAAAGTTGAAGTTGTATTTTAGTGCTTCAATTTGCATTTTTATTGCAGAAATTGAGTCTCCACCTATGTCAAAGAAGTTATCATTTACTGCTATTTTCTTTAAATGTAATACATTTTTCCAAATTTGTTGTAGCTTTAATTCATCTGAATCAAATTTGTCCGGGTCTTCTTCTTTAAAACTTTCTTCTTCTAATTTTGGCATTGGTAGTGCTTTTCTATCAATTTTTCTATTTATTGTGTATGGCATTTCTTCAAGATGTACAATATAACTTGGTACCATGTATTGTGGCAAATATTTTTTTAAATAGCTTTTTATTTCTATTTCTGTAACATCTATTGTTCCATCTGTAACATAGTACCCGCATAATACTTCTTTGTTTTCGATTGTTATTTTGTTTACTATTGATGCTGATACTCCTGGGTATTGCTCCATTTTGCTTTCTATTTCCCCAAGTTCTATTCTTAGTCCACGTAGTTTTATTTGATTGTCTATTCTTCCTAAGCATTGAATTTTACCATCAAATGTCCATCTTCCAATATCTCCAGATTTGTACATTCTTCCCTCTCCGAATTTGTTTGGTAAGAATTTTTCTTTTGTTAGTTCAGGTTTTCCTAGGTAGCCTACTCCTACTTGGATTCCTGATATATAGATTTCCCCTACTACACCTATTGGCACTCTTTTTAGATTTTTGTCTAATATATGCATTTGTGTATTCATTATTGGTGGACCTGTTGTAATTTCTGTTTCTCCATTTAGATTTTGTACATTTGATAATACTGTTATTTCACTTGGTCCATATATATTAAATACTGTTATATCATCTGCTAGTGCTTTTAAGTCTTTTACAAATTTTTCTGGTAATGGTTCTCCTCCAAATACCATGTTTTTTACTAGTCTTAATGGACTGTTTTCGCTTCTATTATCATATACTATTTTCATTAAACTTGGTGTTACTGTCATTACATCTGTGTTGTATTTTGCCATTAATTTTTCTAGTAATTTTGGATTTCTATGTTCTGCATTATTTGCCATTACTATTCTTTGTCCATGTGTTAATGATACTATTATTTCATAAACAAATATATCAAATGGTGTTGATGTTACTGATAATAATGTGTGAATTCTTCCATCATGCAAATAGTCTAATGCTTTTGTCATTGCTTTTGCCATATTGGCCAAACCTACTTGATTTAGCATTACTCCTTTTGGCACTCCTGTTGAGCCTGATGTATATATTAAATATGATAGATCTTCCATTTTTATATCTACATTTGGCTTGCTTGAATCTCCATTATAAATTTCATTATCTAAGTCTATTTCTATACAGTTTGGAATTTCTTTTACTCTATCTTTTAATTCTTTTTGTGTTAAAACATATTGTGCTTTACTACTTTCTATATAGTACTTTGTTCTGTCTAATGGATATGTTGGGTCAATATTTAAAAATGCTCCTCCTGCTTTTAATATTGCATACATTGCTACTATTGTTTCTATTGACCTATTTGTCATTATACATACAATATCATTGTTTTTGATTCCTTTTTTTATTAGATGGTTTGCTAAACTATTTGCTTTTTTATCTAATTCTCCATAAGTTATTTGCTTATCTTCACATATGACTGCAATATTATCTGGATATTTTTCTGCTTGTTGTTCTATCAAATATGCTGTTGTATCCTGGTTTATTTCTCCCTCTGTACTATTAAATTTTGCTAGCATTTTGTCTTCTTTTTCTGTTATTATGTCTATATCTTTTATTTTAATTTCACTATTGTTTAATAATTGTTCTAATATATATATATAGTGTTCAAAAAAGTTGACTATTGTTTCTTTTCTAAATAAGTCTGTACAGTATTCTATGTTGATTGTATGTGTTTTGGGCTTTATTTCTAAAGACAAATTAAATTTAGCAATATTATTGTATATTTCTAGAATTTCTACATCTTTTCCACTTAATTTTATGATATTTTCTTCTTGGTTTTGGTATGTAAACATTACATCAAATAATGGATTTCTTGAATTATCTGTTTTTACTCCAAGTTTTTTTACTAACATATCAAATGGATATGGTTGATTTGATAAGTCATTTAAAACTTGCTCTTTCATTGTTTCTAAAAATGTTGTAAATGTCTCTTCTTCGTTGATTTGTCCTTTTATAACAATATTGTTTACTAACATTCCTAACAGTCTTTTTGTTTCTCTTCTATCTCTATTTGCTATAGGGCTACCTAAAATTATTTCTTCTTGTCCTGTATATTTATATAATAATACTAAAAATGCTGTTACAAAGAACATATATGGTGATGCTCCTATTTTTTTAGCATATCTTTCCATTCTTCTAAATTGTTTTTCATCTATAACATTACTTATTCTATTTCCTTTATAGCTTCTGTTTGCAGAAAGTTTATAGTCATATGGTAAGTTTAATTGTGTTAATTCACTGTCTTTAAATTTGTTAATCCAATATTCTTCATTTTTTCTGATATATTTACTATTGTTATATTTTTTCTCCCAAGCTGAATAGTCTCTATATTGTATTGGAAGCCTTTTTAGGTCATCTCCATTATACAATCTGTTAAATTCTATAATTAAATTGTTTAATGACATTCCATCCATTATAATGTGATGCGAATCTAATAGTAACATTGTACTTTTATTATCTATAAAATGTACTTCTGCTCTTATTAGCATTTCATCTTCTAATTTAAATGGCTTAGAAAAGTTTTTTATTATTTTAGGAATTTCTCTTTCTGTATTATAATAAACTGGAATTTCAAAATTTACATTTTTATATACTTTTTGTACTATTTCATCATTCTGTATTGTAAATTGGGTTCTTAATATTTCATGTCTTTCAACAATTTTATTAAATACTTTTCTTATCTTTTCTATATCTAATATTTCGTCTACAATAATTCCACCTGGCATGTTATATACAACATTGTCATTTCCTATCATTTTTGCATTATAATATATTCTTTTTTGTGCTGATGATAATGGATATGTTTCTTGTTCTTTTATTCTTGATATTTTCATTTTAGAAATGTCATGTTCTTGGTTATTTTCAATATAATCTGACATATCTTTTATTGTGTAATTTGATAATATATCTTTTATATTTATTTGAACATTAAATCTTGATAGTATTTTTGTTGATAGTGTTATTGCTGTTAATGAATCTCCTCCCAAATCTAGTAATGTATCCTCTATGCTTACTTTTGATATATGCAACATACTTTCTATTATTCTTACTAACTTTTTGTCCATATCGTTTCTTGGTTTTACTATCGTTACTTCTGCTTCTTTTAAATCAGGTATTGGCAATACTTTTCTATCAATTTTTCCGTTTGGTGTATATGGCATTTTGTCCATTTTTACAAAATATTGTGGTACCATGTATTCTGGCAATTTTGCATGTAATGCTATTCTTAATGAATTTTTATCAACTGGTCCATTTTCTACATAATATGCACATAATACGTCTTTACCGTTTATCTCTTTTTTTACTACTACACAATCTGATATATTATAAATTGATAGCATTTGTTTTTCTATTTCTGGTAATTCTATCCTTAGCCCTCTTATTTTTACTTGATTATCTATTCTTCCATAACATGTAATTTCTTTATTATCATCAAATGCTCCTAAATCTCCTACTTTGTACATTATTGTTCCTGGATTAAATGGATTTGGTAAATAACTTGCTTTTGTTTGTTCATCTTTATTCATATATCCTTTTCCAACTCCATCTCCAGATATATATAATTCTCCAATTATTCCTTTTGGTACCATTTTTCCATTTTTATTTAATATATATATTTGTGTGTTATGTACTGGCTTACCTATAGTGATTTTTTCTTGTGCTGTTACATTTGCTATTGTTGAAAATATGGTTGTTTCAGATGGTCCATATCCATTATAAATTGTAATTCCTGGTATCATGCTTTTTATTTTTTCTACAAGTAATTTTGATAATGGCTCTCCTGCAAGCATAATATATTTTAGGCTTTTTATATTATTTATGTTTTTTATATTTTCTAAGTGAAATTTCATTACTGATGGCGTTGTTTGCATTATTTCTACTTGATTTTCTTTTATTATTCTTTCTATTTCTGATGTCATTTTTTGTTCATTTTCATTTGTTAGGTATACTGTCAATCCTCTTGTTAATGACATTAGTGTTTCAAATGCAAATATATCAAATGAAACTGTTGTTATTGAAAGAATTTTATGTTGTCCTTCATCTTTTAAGTAATCTATTGTGTTTTTCATTGAATTATAAAAATTGCTTAAATTTTGTTGTTTTAACATTACTCCTTTTGGCGTTCCTGTTGATCCTGATGTATATATTAAGTAAGATAGGTCTTCTGGTTTTGATATATTTTCTAAATCGTCTTTATTTTTTTCATATATTTTTTCATCTTTTATATTTATTATTTTTTTATCTGTTTTTATTCTATTATTATCACTTGTTAATAATATACTTGCATTGCTATCTTTTAACATATAATTTATTCTGTCATTTGGATAATCTGGCGCAATTGGAATGTAACTTCCTCCTGCTTTTAATACTGCAAGTATTGCTATTAACATTTCAAATGAACGCTCTTGCAATACTCCAACTATTGTGTTATTTGTTACTCCATTTTTTCTTAATTGATATGCTAGGCTATTTGCTTTTTCATTAAGTTCTCTATAGCTCATGCTTTTTCCTTCAAAAACAATTGCTATATTTTTAGGTGTTTTTTCTACCTGCTTTTCAAAGTATCTTATAAATGAAATATTTTTATCATATTCAAGTTCTGTTTTGTTAAATTCTTTAATTAATGTTTCTTTTTCTTCTGGTGTAACAATTTCTATATCTTTTAATTCTATATCATTTTTTAAAACTATTTGTTTAATAATATTTAATATTCTTTGATGTATTTCTTCTATATCTTTTGAATGATATATATTTGTTTTATAATCATAGGCAATATTTAAACTTCCTGTGTCATTTAAGTCATATATTTGAATGTCTATATTTTCTGCACAATATCCATTAAATGTCCATTCTGTTTCATATGGTATGTTTCCTTCGTTTTGTTTTGCATTTGTTATTTGATATGATAATAAAATATTATATAAGTTTGGAATACTGCTATCCTTTTTTCTTAGTTCTTCTAATAAACATTGATATGAGTATTTTTGATGTTTTAACATCTCCATAGAGTCTATTGCTATATTTTTTATAAACTCTTTAAATTTTATTTTCTCATTTATTTTTATTTTGAATGGTGCCATATTTACGAACATTCCTGCTGCTTTTTTTTCTTTGAAGTTGGTTCTGTTTAATATTGGTGTTCCTATAATAAATTCATCTAAATTTGTTATTTCTCCTATATATATTGCATAAATAGCCATAAAAAAATTATATAATGATATTCTGTTTTCTTTACAATATCTTTTTATTTCTGCAACTTCTTCATTTGCTATTTGATATTGTATTCTTTTTCCTCTTGCATTGTTGACATTTATGTTTTCATTTTTTGTTCCTGGTATTAATGCTACTTCTGGTATTGTTTTGAATTTTTCTAGCCAATATTGTTTGTCTTTTGCGAATTTTTCACTTTTTTGGTATTCTTGTTCTGATTTAATATAATCTATATAAGAGTATATAGCCTTTGTTTCGATTTCTTTATTTTGTTTCAATTCTGAATATGCTTTGATAATTTCATTACAAATAAGCGCAAGAGTCCACGCATCTGAAATTAAGTGGTGTATATTGAGCATAAATGCCCCTCTGCCATCTGTAAATTTAAAGATATAAAAATTAAATAATTTTGATTTTTCTAGTTTAAATGTTGTTCTTACTATTTTTTCTCGTTCTTTTTCTAAGTCTTCTTCGCTCGCGATATTAATAGTGCCTATCTGTACATCTTGTCTTTCAGATAGCACTTGTTTTACTTTTCCATCTTCTGATTCAAATTGTAACCAAAAGTTATCATGTTTTTGACAAACAATTTTGATAGCTTCTTTTAATTTCTTGAAGTTAACTTTTTCTTGTATTACTGCTGTTCCGCATATGTTATTTATACTACTTCCTAAATAATACTGTTCTGTTACCCAGATTGATTTCTGAGCATTTGTTAAATTCCCCATTTTTCCTAACATCCTTTTTATAATTATATCTCTGCGTATAATTCATACTCTCTTATTGTAGCATCTTTTGTCATATTTTGCAATTTTTTCTGCAAAATTTGTAGTTTTTTAGTTATTAAATATTACAATTCACATCTAACTTATATGATATTTTAGAAATTAATAATATATTGTTTTTGAGATACCGCGTAAGCGACCAAATGAGCGAAGCGAATGCAATATGGAGCAATCGACACATAATTATTTTTATATGTAGATTGCGACACCAAGGTATAAAAAAACAATATATTATTAATTTCTAAATATAGTATTAAATAAATAGTGAATTGTAACTCTTAAATTCTATATGATTAAATTTTATAAAATTGTTGCATAATAACTTTAGGGTGATTAGTTTGAAAGAAATAAATATAAAAATAAAACAAAAATAATAGAAAAAAGGCATAGTGCCCCCTTACCCCCAAG
>CAKPHD010000037.1 GCA_934155625.1 uncultured Clostridia bacterium | reverse complement strand
TTAGAAAAATGCAATAGTTGATTAACAATAACTACTTTTCTTTTTTATGCTATTATTGTAAAAGACAAATTACAATATATAGAAATGATAGTATATAGAAAATGAGGTAAAAATGAAAGAAAAAATAAAAGAATTTATTATAAAAAATTGGAAATGGATTGTATTATTTATATGTTTAATTGGATTTTTAGAATTAGCAGAAGATGTATTCAATAAAGAAATAATGAATGGGGATATAATTGGCTATAAAATAATATCTACATTTTTAATATCTGATTTTGCAACACCAATAGCAAAATTTATTACTAATTTTGGTGGGGCGATATTTATAATATTATTAACAGTGATATTGATTGCAGTTATAAAAAACAAGAAAATAGGATTATCAATTTTGACTAATTTAGCTATTATTACAATTTTGAACCAATTACTAAAAAGAATATTGCAAAGACCTAGACCAACTGAATATAGAATAATTGAAGAATCAGGATATAGTTTTCCATCAGGACATTCTATGATTAGTATGGCATTTTACGGTTATTTAATTTATTTGAGTTATAAATATGTTGAAAATAAGAATGTTAAGTGGATTTTGATTAGTTTATTAAGCATTCTAATTTGCTTGATTGGAATTAGTAGAATCTATCTAGGTGTACATTATACTAGTGATGTTCTAGGAGGTTTTTTGATTTCTATATCTTATTTGGTTATCTATATAAGTGCTGTTAATAATGTGTTTTGCAGAAAGGAAGAAAAATACAAGTAGTTGACAAAGGATAATTATAATGATATTTTAACTAGGAAAAATATATAACATTTGAGGAGATGAAAAATCACATGAAAAAAATATTATTAGTAGAAGATAATGAAACAATAATTATGGGGTTAAAATATTCACTAGAACAAGAAGGATTTCAGGTTATATCTGCAAAAACAGCAAAGGAAAGTAAAGAAAAATTAGATAATAAAAGTATTGATATAGTGTTGTTAGATGTTTCATTACCTGATGGAAATGGATTTGAAATTTGTAAAGAAATAAAAGAAAAAAATGATATTCCTGTAATATTTTTAACAGCACAAGATGAAGAAACAAGTGTTGTGTTAGGGTTAGACTTAGGAGCAGATGATTATATTGTAAAGCCCTTTAGAACTAGAGAATTAATTTCTAGAATAAAATCGGTTTTAAGAAGATATGGAAAAAAAGAAGAAAATAATATTATTCAATATAAAAACATAAAAATTGATACCATATCTGCAAAAGTATATAAAAATAATAAAGAAATTATCTTTACTAGCTTAGAGTATAGAATTTTACTTATGTTATTTACTAATCAAAACAAATTAATAACAAGAGAACAGTTATTAGAAAAAATTTGGGATATAGCAGGTAATTTTGTTAATGATAACACTTTGACAGTATATATAAAAAGAATAAGAGAAAAATTGGAAGATGATTCAATTATAAAAACTATTAGAGGTCTTGGATATAGGATAGGAGACTAATTTGAAATGAAAAATAAAAATATTAAACTAATAATTATTCCATTAACGATATTAATGATTTTTACATGTATTGTAATATCAATGCAAACATACAGCCAGTATAAAAAAATATCAGTAATAACAAATAAAAAAATATCAGAGATAATTGAATATATAATAAAAGAGAATCCCGCAATTGATACTAAAAAGATAATACAAATATTAAATTCTAATGAATATAAAGTTGGAGAAGAAGAGCTTAAAAAGTATGGGATAAATAGAGAAGAAGTTAATTCTATAATTGCTGTCCAAAAACAGATGAAAACTAATATAATATTAAATATTATATTAATAGTTTCATTTAATGCGTTATATATGGCTATTATATTTATATATTTAAAACAAAGAGATAAGAAAATCAATCAAATAACACAATATATAAATGAAATAAAAAATAGAAAATACGATTTAGATATAAATGAAAATAGTGAAGATGAGCTTAGCAATTTAAAAAATGAATTATATAAAATTACTATAATGTTAAAGGAAGAAAGTGAAATATCTAGACAGGATAAGGAAAATATAAAAATGTCAGTTGAGGATATTTCACACCAATTAAAGACACCATTAACTTCAATAATGATTATGTTAGATAATTTAAAAGACAATCCAAACATGGATGAAGATACTAAACAAAGATTTATATTTGAAATCAGTAAACAAGTTGATTGGATAAACTGGCTAGTTATATCAATTTTAAAATTGTCTAGGTTAGAAGCTAATGTTGTTAAGTTTTCTGATAATAAAATTAATGTAAAGAAATTTATAGACGAAATAATAGATAATTTAGAAATACCAATAGAAATAAAAAATCAAAAGATTATTATTGAAGGGAATGAAGATGCGTCATTTGTTGGAGATTATAAATGGCAACAAGAAGCAATTACAAATATAATAAAAAATGCCATAGAACATAATAAAGAAAATGGAAAAATAACTATTAAATATGAAGAAAATGTACTATTTACAAAGATTACAATAACTGATGAAGGACAAGGTATTGCTAAAGAAGATCTTAAACATATATTTGAAAGATTTTATAAAGCACAAAATTCTTCAGATAATAGTGTTGGTATTGGGTTATCCTTAGCTAAAAATATTATTGAAAAAAATAATGGTATGATAAATTGTAAATCTGAAATTGGAAATGGTACAGAATTTATTGTTAAATATATGAAATAAATTAATACTTATCATATATGCAAAGAGTTGTAACATATTATAAAAAAATTGATACTTAAGTGAACTATAATTAAAGTAGTGATGTTAAAAGAAAGTATCAATTTTTTTTTATGGATTTACAGGATAATGCCAATGAAATTCAAATGTGACAAAATTTATAGTATATATGTCACTTAAAAGTCACTTTGAACAATTATAATAAATTGTGTTTTAAGGAAGGAATGAGGTTAAATATGGAAATATTAAGAATTGAAAATTTAAACAAAATTTATGGAAAAGGAGATAACCAAGTAAAGGCTGTTGATAATGTATCTTTTTCAGTAGAAAAGGGTGAATTCGTTGCTATAATAGGTGCGAGTGGAAGCGGAAAATCAACTTTATTACATTTAATTGGTGGAGTAGATAGGCCAACATCAGGAAAAGTTTTTATAGAAGGAAAAGATATTTATTCTTTAAATGATGATAATCTTGCTATTTTTAGAAGAAGACAAATTGGATTAATTTATCAATTTTATAATTTAATACCTGTTTTAAATGTGGCAGAAAATATAACTTTACCTACAAAATTAGATGGTAGAGATGTTGATGAAAAAAGGTTGGATGAATTATTAAAAACACTTGGGCTAGAAAAAAGAAAATACAATTTACCAAATCAATTATCAGGAGGACAACAACAAAGAGTTTCTATAGGAAGAGCAATAATAAATGAACCAGCTTTAATGTTAGCGGATGAGCCTACTGGAAATCTTGATTCAAAGGCAAGTGAAGAAATTATTTCATTATTAAAACTTTCAAATAAAAAATATAATCAAACTGTTATTGTTATTACACATGATGAAAAAATTGCACTAGAAGCAGATAGAATTATAACAATTGATGATGGAAAAATAATAAAAGATGAAAGGAATGGAAAATAATGAAAGTATTAAATGATTTAAGCATACAAGATTTAAAACTTAACAAAAAAAGGTCAATTGTAATTATAATAGGAATTATTTTATCAACTGCTTTGATTTGTGGAGTTGCAGGATTAGTAACAAGTTTTCAGAAAACTATGGTTAATACAGCTAAAGAAGGACAAGGAAATTATCATACTATCTTTTATAATGTACCAAAAGATGAAATTAAATATATTGAAGAAAATAGAGAAGTAAAAGATTATTTTTTATCAGAAGAATTAGGATATAGCTATCTTCCGAACCCTAAAAATGTAGAAGAAACACCAATTGTTAATGTTATTTCTATGAATGATAAATTTATTGAAAATATGTCTGTAAAGTTAAAAGAAGGTAGACTACCAGAAAATGATACTGAACTTGCCATTTCAACAAGGATAAATAAAAAGTTTAATACTAACTATAAAGTTGGAGATACAATTACTTTAAATATTAATGAAACAGAACAAAATATGGAAAATGGAATTCCTAAAACATATAAGATTGTAGGAATAATTGAAAGACCTATTCTTGCAATAGAATCTTATGATGTAGATTGGTTTACAGCCATTACAAAAATGCAAAATGTTAATAAAAAAGCTAATATAGCTGTTTTATATAATAAACCTAAAGATTATATAAAAAATACAGAAACTATAAATAATATAACAAAAACAGAGAATAAGGTTAATAAAGAATTATTAGCTTATGAAGGAGCTAGTTTGGATGATGAAACATTAAAAACAATATATGGATTAGGAGCATTTATAATTGGAATTGTTTTAGTTTCTAGTGTATTTGTTATTAGAAATGGTTTTGAAATATCAATAACAGAAAGACTAAAACAATATGGAATGCTTTCAAGCATTGGTGCAACTAAAAAACAAATTAAGAAAAGTGTTTATTTTGAAGGATTTATATTAGGGCTTATAGGAATACCTCTAGGTATTATAAGTGGAATATTTGCAATTTATATATTGGTAAATGTAGTAAATTATATTTTAAAAGATTATATATCAAAAGGGACTTTATTAACATTTAGTATATCTTGGATAGCTATTGCAATAAGTGTTTTTGTAGCTATAATAACAATATGGCTATCATGCAAAAAGTCAGCCAAAAAAGCATCAAAAGTTTCACCAATTGAAGCAATAAGAAACTCTGAAGATGTAAAATTAAAAGCAAAAAAGGTAAAATGTCCTAAAATTATAACTAAAATATTTAAAACAGGAGGAGAAATTGCATATAAAAACTTAAAAAGAAGTAGGAAAAAATATAGAACAACAGTAATTTCTATAATAGTTAGTATTGTGATTTTTATTTCAATATCAAGTTTTATACAATATGGATTTAAAATGTCAGAGGCTTACTATACAGAAATGAATTATAATTATATGGTATTTATGCAAGAAAATGAAAATGAAGATAATAAAGAAGAATTAAAAAAATACAAGATTTTAGAAGATATATCAAAATTACCTGATGTAGGTGAATATTCAATAAATAAAAGTAATGTATTAACAATGAATATGGATGAAAAACATAAATCAGAATTAACTGAATATGGAAAAGAAATAAAAGAAAGATTTTATGATGAAGAAAATGGAGTAAGAATAGATGAAGTTAATGTAATCTCATTAAACAAAGAAGCATATGAAAGATATGTAAGTAAAATAGGAGGAGACTACGATAAATATAAAAATGGAGCTATTTTAATTGATAAAAATATAAACACCAACAATGATGGAAAAAAGATTCAAGGTAATATATACACATGGAAAAAAGGAGATATTATTACTGGAAAAATAAATGATACTCAGTATAATATTGAGATTCTTGCTAGAACAGAAGAAATACCAGCCGGAGTAAATATTTTATATAATCCTGATGCTTTCATTATTGTAAGTGAAGACTTTATAAATAAGATTGGATATAAAACAATTGCGTTATATTCTAACTCAAAGGATGCTTATAAATTAGATGAAGAAATTAAACAATATAAACAAGAGAACAATATAACTGATAATACTATTCAAACATTTAATATGGAAGAATCTGTAAGAGCAGAAAATGCAGTTGTGCTAGTGATTTCAATATTCTTATATGGATTTATAGGGGTAATTACTTTAATAGGAATAACAAACATTTTTAATACTATAACAACAAATATGAATTTAAGAAAAAAAGAATTTGCTATGCTTAAGTCAATAGGGATGACAAAAAAAGAATTTAACAGAATGATTAGATTAGAAAGTATTTTTTATGGTTTAAAATCATTGATTATTGGAATACCAATTGGAATAATATTATCATATGGTATGTATACAATTTTTAGAAATAATATGGAAATGGAATATGTATTGCCATATAAATCAATTGTAATATCTATAGTATTTGTGGTTATTATAATTGGAATTATTATGAAATATTCTATGAGTAAGATTAATAAACAAAATGTAATTGAAACTATAAGAAATGATAATATCTAAATGTTTATTTGTGAATTTATTAAATAGGAAAATTTTAGAAGCCATGAATTGTTTTTACATTGAAAAGATGTTATAATAAAAGTACATAGTCTTTGAGAAAAAGTTTTTTAATTTAAATTATGTTATGATAAAGGAATGGAATTAAAAATGAAAGAAGAAAAACATCTAAATAAAGAAATTAATATAGAAGATGAAACACTAAATCAATTAAATAATTTGGCAAATGAATTAACAAAAAAGAATATTCCTAGTGAATTTTTAGAAGAAATGATGAAAAAATATTTAGAAAATAATAGTTATCAAAATTTACCTCGAAATAATTCAGTAAAAGTATTAAAAAAATGGGAAGTTATCTCAATTGTATTAGACTTTTATAAATCACTAGATGATGAGTTGTATAAAAGAGTATTTAATATTGTTATGAATGTTAATCCTAAAATAAGATTTAATATATATGATATTGAAGATGCACGAGGATTTAGACAAAGAGATTTTGAAGACAAAAACTTTAGACGATATGAATTAAATCCATATAATGTAATTCATGAAAATAGAGATATGGTTTATGTTCCACTAAAAAGTGATCCAGAAGGTCATGTGGAGTTAAAAAAAGATACTGCAACATTAGCTGATGCTTATATAATGGTTCATGAGCTAGCACATACATTTGATGTGTATTTAAATTATATTTTGGATAATAAAAGAAAAAATATTAAAAATATAGAAAAAAACAATGTTTTAACAGAGAGTACAGCAATTGCATTTGAAGGGTTATTTACAAAATATTTATTTGAAAAAGATGTAATAGATAATTTTGAATATGTAAAAAATATTTTAATTAAGAGAAGAAATGATATTCATACTCAATGTGAAAAATCATATGGAAGATTAAAGATGATGAAAATAATGCAAAGAAATAAAGAGATTACAA
The DNA here is from genome assembly GCA_934155625.1 of uncultured Clostridia bacterium. GTDB lineage: Bacteria > Bacillota > Clostridia > TANB77 > CAG-508 > CAG-269. Next base: position 7,858 of record CAKPHD010000037.1, on the reverse strand, counting down.
ATGAGGATATTAAAGAAATATTAAGTCCGCTTAATTTAACACCGATTCAAGAAAATAAATATATTGAGATTTTAATTAAAGAAGGTGCTAAAATGTTTGATATATCTATAGGATATGCTATGGCAGGAATGATTTCACCTACTATTGAAAAAAATATTATGGATGGAAATAAGAAAAATGTAAAAGAGTATTTAGAGTTTTCTAAAATAATGGATTTTGAAAAGGCGTTAAATGCATTGGGAATATCTATGGATGAAAATGGAATAGAGCAATTACAAAGTAATAAAGAAGAAGTAGGAAATGATTTTAAAAAAGAAGAAAAGGAAGAAAGATAGAGAAAATAATTGCAGATGTGGATACCCAAAATAAGGCTGATAGCGAAATGTATACATACAAAAAGAAGTATAAAGAAAAACAAAAAAATAAGTAATACTCTAAAATGCAAGTGTAAAAGCTTGCATTTTTTGTTTACGAAATATTAAAAAATATACAAAATTTAACAATTTATGAAAAAATATATAAAAGACTACACAAAATTAAAATTATGTGGTATACTTAATATGACTTTTTTGAAATATGATAAGGATTAAATGCCTTAAAATAAAGAAAAAATGAAAAGGAGGAAAGATAAAATGAGTGGACATAGCAAATGGCACAACATACAAGCAAAAAAAGGAAAAGCCGATGCAGCAAGAGGAAAAATATTCACAAAATTAGGAAGAGAACTATTAATAGCAGTAAAACAAGGTGGTCCAGACCCAGCTGGAAATTCAAAATTAAAAGATGTTATAGCAAAATGTAAAGCAGCAAACATGCCAAATGATACAATAAACAATGCAATAAAAAAAGCATCAGGAGAAGGAAATTCAGCAAATTACGAAGAGGTAGTATATGAAGGATATGGACCAAATGGAGTTGCTGTAATAGTAAATGCGAATACAGATAATAGAAATAGAACAGCAGCAGATGTAAGACATGTATTTGATAAAGCTGGTGGAAACTTAGGAACAACAGGTTGTGTATCATATATGTTTGATAAAAAAGGAGTAATAGTTATAGAAAAAGCTTCAACAGACATGGAAGAAGAAGAGTTAATGATGTTAGCATTAGATGCAGGAGCAGAAGATTTTAATGCATCAGAAGAAGTATATGAAATAACTACAGTTCCATCAGATTTTTCAGACGTAAGAGAAAAATTAGAAGAAGCTGGGCTAACATTTTTAGAAGCAGAAGTTCAAATGATTCCAACAACAACAGTTGCTTTAGATGAAGCAGGAGTTGAAAAGATGGAAAGGTTAATAGAAAGACTAGAAGAACTTGACGATGTAATGGATGTATATCATAACTGGGAAGAATAAAAAAAATTATATAAAAAGCTGTCGATTTTTGTAAAAAGATTGACAGTTTTTTTATATTGTAATAAACTATAAATATAAAAATGAAAGGGGAGAAAATTTATGAAAAAGAAAATTTTATTAATAGTTCTAATAGTGATTATACTACTTGGAGTTGGAGGAGCATATGCATATTTTGCAACTAATGCATTTAAATCAGATAAAGAAATGTTTTTTGAATATCTTTCTCAAGATTTAAAGGATGAAAAAATATTAGAATATGTAAAAAAACAAGAGGAAAATGCATATACTAATAAAGGTGAAGCTTCAATAAAAATAAATGGAGAAAATAACCTAGCAAGGACAGAAGAAACAATACAAATGCTAAATAATAGCAAAATAACATTTGAAGGAAAAGTAGATAATAGCCAAAAATTAGCAGAGCAAACCATGACAATGAATTTTTCACAAGGGTTTAATGTACCTGTAAAGATTAGACGTGATGGAGACGCATTAGGTATACAATCAAATTTGTTATATAATAAATTTATTGCAATAAAAAATGAAAATTTAAAAACATTAGCAGAAAAATTTGGAGCTGATGCAGAAAAAATACCAGATAAAATAGAGCTTGAAAAAAATCAATTTACAGAAGAGGAAATAAAAACATTAAAAGACAGGTATTTTTCAATATTAAATGAGAATTTAGAAGAAGAATTATTTAGCACAGAAAGAGTAGAAAATCAAACAGTAATTACTTTAAATATGTCAGACAAAAAATGGTCAGAAATAATAGCAAAAATATTAGAAACATTACGTAATGATGAAATAATATTAAACAAAATTTCTGATATGACAGATGTACAAGATTTTAAAGATAATATTGATGACGCAATTAACGAATTAAAAGATGTAGAAACAAATGGTACCAATGCTTTATGTATAAAATTATACATAGAATCAAAAGAAGTAAAGAAGATTGAAGCAACATTTATTGAACCTGAAAGTAACAAAACAGTTGGAAAAATAGAAATATTAAAAGAAAAAAATGAAAGTGATTTAGTATATACAATAAAAATAAATACCGAATCAGAAGATGATGGAAATACATCAATCGACTTTAAAGCAGAATATAAAGATATTGTTGATTTAAATAATGTAGAAGAAAACTATGAACTTAGAATAAAAAATACTGATACAGATGATGAAGCTATGGATTTATCATTAAATTATACAAATACAAAAAAATTTACTACAGATATAGAAATAGAAGGAATAAACAATGATAATGCAATCATAATAAATGATGCAACAGATGATGAACTAGATAACTTGTTGATGGAAATATATAAAAATTTAGGATTGTATTAAAATTAGTTCTAAAATAAAGTGTAAGAGCATATATATATTATATATGCTCTTTTTGTGCATATGTGATAAAAAATAAGGAGCCTAAATATGACAGGTTTAGAAAATGTATTAGAATATCTACCAATTGAAATTAGAAAAATGGTACCGATAAGAACCGGTCCCAACGGTGCAAAAAATGCACGGCAAAGAACCGGTCCCAAAAGTGCAAATTGAAGAGATAAGGTTACGAAGTAACAAACCATTAGCGCTGAAAATTGGACAAGATACACAAATGCTAGATTATATTGTTAGTCAAGAGGAGGTTTTACAAGCTTTTGAAAAAGTATGTGAAAGCTCAATTTATTCGTATAGAAAGCAGATATGTGATGGTTATATAACAATTAGAGGTGGAAATAGAGTTGGAATTGTTGGGAGCGCAGTTGTTGATAATGGACAGGTTATAAATATTAATTATATTTCTAGTTTGAATTTTAGAATTGCAAGTCAGCGAATTGGATGTAGTAATTCGGTTATAGAAGATTTAATTGATACTTATAATAACAGCATTTACAATACTTTGATAGTTTCTCCTCCTGGATGTGGCAAAACTACTCTTTTAAGAGATATTGTAAGAAATATTAGTAATGGTATTAAAGTGTTAGGTTTCAATGGAAAGACAGTTGGAGTTGTTGATGAAAGGGGAGAAATTGCTGCAATGTATAAGGGAATTCCTCAAAATGATGTTGGAATTAGGACAGATGTTATTGATAATATGCCTAAACCAGAAGCAATGAGAATATTAGTGCGTTCTATGGCTCCTGATGTTATTGCTTGTGATGAGATTGGAAGTGTAGATGATATAAAAGCAATTGATTATGCAATGTGTTCAGGCGTGAAAGGTATTTTTACAGCTCATGGCAATGATATAGATGAAGTTAGCAGAAATCCTGAACTTTCAAAACTTTTAAACAAGAAAATATTTGAAAGAATTATAATATTAAATCCTAAAAGGAAAGGAGAATTAGAATGTATTTGTCTATAATTCAAGGAGTTAAATATTTATTATTAATTGGAATTTTTGGACTTTCTACAGCAATAGGTTTTTTGATATCTAAGTCATATCAAAATAGAGTTATAGAGCTGAAAGAGTTTAAGAATATTTTAAACATAATGAAAACAAAAATTAAATTTACATATGAGCCGTTGGCTGAAATATTTAAACAAATTGCTAAAGATAATGATACTGAAATTGAGAAAATTTTTGGACAAATGGCAAATCAATTATCATATTATCAAGTTAAAGAGGTTTGGGAAAATTGCATACAAAATGCTGATATAAGTATAAATCAAGAAGACAAAGATGTGTTAAAAAAATTAGGAAAATTGCTTGGACAAACAGATGTGGACGGGCAAATTAGTGAAATTGAAGTGACCGAAAATTTTTTGAATATGCAAATTGAAAATGCGGAAGAAGAGAAAAAGAAAAATCAAAAAATATATAAAACTTTGGGTGTTGTGGCAGGATTAGTTTTTGTTATTATATTGGTTTAATTAATGTTAATCGGATTCTTACAAATGAAAGGATGGAAATAAAAGATGGATATAAATTTATTGTTCAAAATTGCAGCAATAGGTATACTAGTTGCTGTTTTACATCAGGTATTAGTTAGGGCAGGAAGAGAAGATCAAGCAATGATGACTACTTTGGCTGGACTTGTTATAGTTTTATCAATGGTTATAAAAGAGATAAGCTCGTTATTTCAGACAGTTAGGACCTTATTCAATTTATAAACTTTACCCTTAAGGAAGGTGATTAACGATGGAAGAAATAATAAAGATAGTAGGGATAGGTTTAATTGCATTAGTAATAGCAATTGTTTTAAAACAATATAGACCAGAATATGCAATATATGTTTCAATAGTTGCTGGAATTTTAATTCTGGTATTTATAATGAGTAAAATTACTGGAATTATAAATTTACTTAAATCAATTTCAGATAAAACATATATTAATAAACAATTTTTAAGTATATTACTCAAAATCACCGGTATAGCAATTATTACAGAATTTGCAGTTAGCATTTGTACAGATGCAGGAGAAAAGGCAATTGCTAGCAAAATAGAGATAGGCAGTAAAGTTATTATAATTGCAATGTCTATACCAATAATATCAAGCTTATTAGAATTAATAATCGAGATTTTGCCATAGTCGACGGCTAGAAAGGATTAATATGAAAAAAATAATTTTAATATTTATCCTAATACTAATAATACCAACGAAAGTCTTAGCAGAAACAGAAGAAGAAATAATGTCATCAACACAAGAAAAATTCAATATAAGTGGATTTATAAATCAAGCTCAAGAATATACAGGAGACTTTTTCAAAGATATGGATTTGTCAGACATATTCAATCAAGCAGTCCAAGGAAAAGTCAATAATCAAACAATATATAAAAAAATAATAAAAATTTTAGGAAATGAAGTAAGTGCAAATCTAAAAATATTGATAAGTATATTAGTAATAATAGTAATACATGGGATTTTAAAATCAATAACAGATAGTTTAGAAAATAGTAATGTGTCACAGATAATTTATTTTGTTCAATACATATTAATTGTAACATTAATCATGTCAAATTTTACAGAAATAATCAAATTAATAAAAGAAACAGCAAACAATTTAGTAGGGTTTATAAATCTACTTATGCCGCTTCTACTTACACTTATGGTATATACAGGAAATATTACCACAAGTTCAGTGTTGGAACCAATTGTGTTATTTATAAGCAATTTTATAGGAAATATAATTGTAGATGCATTAATACCAATTGTGCTAATAATAGTGGTATTTTCAATAATATCAAAAATTTCAGATAGAGTACAAGTAGAAAAAATATCGAAATTCTTAAAATCTGGAGTAGTCTGGTTTTTAGGAATAGTATTAACAATATTTGTAGGAGTAGTATCATTAGAAGGAACATTAAGTAGTAGTGTTGATGGAATTACAGCAAAAACTGCAAAAACAGCAGTATCAAGTGTAATACCAGTAGTAGGTAAAATATTAGGAGATGTAGTAGATAGTGTACTTGGATGTGGAGTAGTTCTAAAAAATGCAGTAGGAGTTGTTGGAGTGATAGTAATAATAGGAATATGTATATTACCAGTTTTAAAAATAGCAACATTAAGCATCATGTACAGCTTAGCATCAGCAGTAGTACAACCTGTAGCAGATGATAAAATAGTAAAACTTTTAGATGAGATGAGTGGAGTATTTAAACTATTATTAGCAATTCTATGTAGTTTATCTGTAATACTAATTATAGGTGTAACATTAGTAATCAAAATTTCAAATAGTGGGATGATGTATAGATGATTAACTTTATTAGTTCATGGGCGGAGCAAATAGTACTAGCAGTTATTATTGCTACAATTATAGAATTAATTTTACCTAAAAACAAAAATAGAAAATATATACAAATGGTGATAGGAGTATATGTTTTATTTAATATAATTTCTCCTATTATAAAGAATAAAGATGCAATTTCTGTAGAAAACTATGATATAGGGCAATATGAAACAAATTCGACATATGAAATAGATCAATCTTCTATGGATGAGAGGATAGAAAAAATTTATTTAGAAGAATTGCAAAATAATACAACATCAAAATTTGAAAATGATGGTTTTACAGTTGAAAGATGTATAGTTGACGCAGAACTTGATACAAATAAGAAAAATGCAGGAATACATTTAATAACAGTAAAAATTCAAGGGCCAGCAGATGAAGGAGAAATCAATAAAAAAGTGGAAGAACTTGCGGAAGAATATGAAATATCAAAAGACAAAATCAAAATAATTATAAAGTAGTTTAGGCTACAAAAGGAGGAAAAATGTTTAAAGATTTTTTCAAAAAAAGTGACAATGAAAAAGACAAAAAGAAACAAATGGAGAATATTATTATATTTATAATAATATTAATAGTAACAGTACTAATAATAAATAGTATGTGGTCATCAGATAATAAAGGAAGTCAAGAAAAGAAACAAGATAATTCAAAAGTATTAGCCCAAACATCAAGTTCTGATGCAACAAATACAGATGATTTAGAAGCAAAACTAGAAGATATATTAGGAAGTATGGATGGGGTAGGAAAAGTAAAAGTATTAATAAAATATTCTGAAAGCAGTAGTGTAGTAGCAATGTATAATGAAACTACATCAGAAAGTACTACAAAAGAAAATTCTAAAGATGGGACCAGTAAAGATGTAAAAGAAACTGAAAGTAAAAAAGAAATTGTATGTTCCGATGAAAGTGGACAAAGCAAGCCGATTACAGAAAAAGTTGTTATGCCTGTCATAGAAGGAGCAATTATAACTGCACAAGGTGCAAAAGACTCAAATGTAAAGTCTGCAATAGTAAGTGCTGTAGAAGCTGTTACAGGACTTGCTGTACATAAAATTCAAGTTTTTGAAATGGGGGTGAAATAAATGAAGATGAAAAAAGGTTCTGTTGTAATTTACATATTAGCATTGATGCTAGTAACAGCTGGATATTGGGCATATTTATCAAATGAAACTAAAACTATAGAAACTGTTAGTAGTGAAAATCAAAATACAACAGATGAACATCTAGGAGATGCTACACTTGTTAATAGTAATGATGTTACAAATGAAACTACTGATAATGAGAAAGAAGCAGAAACGAATACAACTAATACTACAACAACTTCAGCTGAAGAAACAAAAAAAGATGACTATTTTCAAGAATCAAAATTGTCAAGAGATACGATGTATTCACAAACACTTGAAACATATCAAAAGATGCTAGATAATTCAAATGTTTCTGAAGAGCAAAAAGCAATTGTAACACAAGAAATTACTAAATTAAATCAAGAAAAAAATGCAATAATGATAAGTGAAAATTTATTATCAACTAAAGGCTTTGAAAAATGTGTGATTTTTGTGAATGTCGACAGCATCAGTGTAATTATAGGAAAAGAAGAATTAAAACAGGATGAAATTGCTCAAATTCAAAATATTGTTTCAAGAGAGATGAATGCAAAAGTTGAAAATATACATATAATGACAAAATAAATAAAAAATATAGGTTTACAATAGATATGTCACAGTAAAATATAAAAAAGGAAATACCGATGTGATATAATGTTTTTAAC
>CAKPHD010000036.1 GCA_934155625.1 uncultured Clostridia bacterium | reverse complement strand
TTGCTCTTCGCATTTTCGCATCTTCTCCCTTCTTTTCATTTGCTACACATATTTGTGTTTGTATTTTTCCTTAAGTTGTATACTTAAAGATAGAATAATTCAAATTCATTATAGCAATAAAGGCCTTTAGCGTCAAGACTTTTTTCGACATTTGAAATAAAATATTTATATGCAATTAGAATACTGTTTTTAAAAGAATAACATAACTGATATCTACTGATATTACTGGCTTGCAACAATTTTGAAACTTTCTTTAAGTATACAACTTAAAGAAAAATTCTTAACAGTTTATTTCCTATAAAAAGACATTTTATTCTAAATATTAACAACAATTCACACTTTATCCATTTCAAGTTTTTTATCATTATTTCCGCCAAAAAAACAAAAAATAAAAAGCAAATGCTATAATTCACACTTGCTTTTATCACATTATTCAATTACTAAATTTGCATCAATTGGGCAAATATTAACAAAAGTATTTCCATCATTAATTTCAATTTCTTTGCCATTCAAATCCTTATACACAGTTTGCTCATCTCTAGCATTCTTTGTACATTGTATTTCTATAGCTTTACCATCAGTTATATAGTAACCTTTAAAAGTACCTATATTTTTTAAACCTTGTCTACCTTTATTTTCGCTATCATCCAAAGTATAATTTTCGCACATTGTAATAATTATATTTTTAGTTGTTACAGGTTCACCTGTAATATAATCTGTTTGAAGTTTATTTCTTGCATATCTTTTATAAGTTTTTGTTTGTTCATCATATTCATATTTTACAGTTTGAAGATTTGAATGTGGTATCGTTATACTTGTTGCACTTACAGCCGTTGATGGCATTTCTACTTCATTTTGAACATAATTTAAAACACTTTTCTTATTTGATGTTTTCGAATATCCTTTTCTGTCTGCTATTTTCAAAATGCTTTCTGTCGAAGTAAATAAATTATGAGGTGCAGATTTATCTTTAACTCTCCAAAAGTTTGATGAACTTTCTTGAATTCCATTTATATTATTTACTCCTAAAGTTGATATATCACTTTGAGCCTGTGGACTCCAGCCATGATGTACATATATTGCATCATTTTCCAAAGCATAATCTAAAAAGTAATGTCTTGAACTTCTAACTGGGCCAATTTTTTCTAGATTTTGACCTTTAAATAAAGCCATTAATCTAGTTTCTCCACCTTCTACTACTATTTCATATACCATATATGCTTTGTTTAAATTAGCTTGTGGCCATGCTCCTGAATGATTGTCTATCATTACAGCTATAGGCCTATCATTTCCATTAAATATTTTTATATTTTTTTGTTGCTGTACAACTAAAGCTCCAGCATCCTCTGGTTCTGAATTTATTATATCCTCTGTTACAGGAATTGTATTTTTGTTTTTAATCACTTTATATATAAGAAGTCCTCCTGCTATTACTACTAAAATTGCTAATACAATTAATAATATCATAGTTTTTTTATTTTTCATTCATTTCTTCCCTTCTTATTCCCAACTTTTCTAGGACGTTTTCTTCTTTAGGTCTCATTATAACTTTGTCCTCTTCTTTGATGTGATCATATCCCATCAAATGGTAAAATCCGTGTACTAACATATATGCAAATTCTCTTTCGAAACTATGTCCATATTCTTTTGCTTGTTTTTCAACTTGTTCTATCGAAATTACAATATCTCCTAATACATCTTCATGTTCAAAATCATGATTAGCTATTTTGCTATCTATTTCTTCTTTTTCAAACATAGGAAATGATAGGACATCTGTTGTCCTATCTACATTCCTATATTGTTTATTTATTTCATGAATATGCTCAGGAGTTGTTAGCGTTATACTTATGTATAACTTTGAATCTTCCATATTTTCTTCTCTAAAACATTGTTCTACTACTTTTTTTATTATTTCGTCATATTGTTTATTTTCTTCTAAATCTAAATATTCTAATTGATACATTTTACTCCCCATATTTATACAACAATAAATTTTATGCACTTACATATTCATTCATTATTGTACTAACTTTACTTTTTATAAATTTTCCATCTTTTGTTTTATAATCTCTTATTTCTTTCATAACACCATAGTCTACTAATTTTCTCTTGTAATATTTTATTAGTCTGCTATAATCTGTTTTTTCTCCTTTTGTTCTCTGCATATCTTCTTTTATAAATAAGATTTCTTTTTCTTTTACATATTCAACAAAGTCTATGTCTTTTATTTTTTCTATGTCTTTGTATTTTTCATGGAAGCGTTTAAATTGTTCTCTGTCTTTTGGATTATCCCAATATACTTTTGTTGCTAATAACCTAATATTATAATCTTCTATTAACGTTAATAACATTGAATATGCTTTTTCTCTTTTTGCTGCTATTTTGGTATCTTGTACTAAACATCTTGCATCTTTTAATAATTTCATATAACATTGTTCTGCAACTACTAATGGTAAACTATGTGTAAATAAAGTTCTGCTTATTCCTAATAATACCATGTTTTTTTCTATATGATCTCTAGCATCTAATTTTCCTACTGAAAATTTTTCATATTTTTCATATTCTTTTACTACTTTTTCTAGTTTAGGATCATTTATTTTTAATGGTAATATATTTTTTATATAATCTTCTAATGTGTCAAATATTTTTACATATATCCATTCTTTGGCTACATCATATACATTTGTTGTATCTGCTAATTTTACTGAATAATTTTTTAATATTCCTTTATATAAAGAGTCCTGTTTTGATATGTAAAATAGTTTGTATTTGTCTATCATTTTTTGCTTTCCAGAATTTATTACTGTTTCTTTATCAAGTTCTAATAGATATTTTTGTTTTCTGTATTTGTATTCTACATATTCACTTTCTTTAAGTTGAACTATTCCATAATATTGTGATAGTGCTGCACTTTCTAATTGTGATGCTGTTTGATTTTTTACTTTTTTGTAGATTGTATCTAATACATATTTATCTAGAGCTTCTAAATATGCTGTATAGGCTTCTTCGTATTTTTTTTCGTCTTCTTCTGAATTTTGAAATGCTTTTAATAATGCATTTCTTTTCATACTTATTCTCATACCATTTATACCTATTTGTGTTGGTATTAATAGTTTTGTTAGTGTATTTGTTAATTTATTAAAAAAGGTTTTGTCTGTTCCTACTACTCTTAAACTTCTCTCTTCCATTTTTCCATCCTTTCCAAGTTCTTGGTAGGCAGGTATTTTATTGTTTTTCTTCTGTCTGTTCTTGTACTTTATCTATTTTTTCCTGCATTCCTATATTTTCAACTACTTCATATGTTACACTTACTTCTACATCTTCTTCATTTTTTACTACATTTGCATTTTTTCCGAAGTATATTTTGTTTTTGTTCTATCTCTTCTTCAATTTGTTTTTCTAATTGTTCTGTTCCTTTTTCCACAGCTTCTTCTATTGAGTATTCTTTAGAGATTTTTTCTACTTCTTCATTTGTGATTTCTTTTACTGAAATTGGTAAATATAAGTTTGAAAATATCCTTAACTTTTTTTCTTCTTCTATTGTATCATAAATTTTAAATTTTGAAAGGGGTTTATAGAAATTTATTTGAAAATTATTAAATTTTATTCCATATTTCGTTTCTTTTTTTCCTGTTTTGACTTTTTGTTCTTCTTTTAGTTGTATTTTCTCTGTTTTTGTATATTGTACTATTGCTTTTACTTCTCCTAAACTATGTACATATCTAACCCCTGTATATTTTCCCTCCATTGTTCCTTGTATTAATATTTGCCCTTCTTGTACCATATCTCCCGTTTTTACTTGAGCTGTTCCATTTTGTGCTATTATTTGTGTTATTGTCCCTGCTTTTTTGGCTACTATATTGCAATATTCTTTTTCATCTATCAAATTGGGAGCTTCTTTTGCTTTTACTACTTTTACTATTGCATTTGTTCCTTTTAAACTTATTCCTATCCATGATATGTCTGACCTTTTTAATCTTATTTTATTTATTATTTCTTCTGTGTTAATTTGTTTTTTCTTCATTCCTGTTTTTAATCCTGCATCTTTTATATCTTCTGCTATGTTATTTAATTGTAAATTGTCTTCTATTTGTACATCTATGTTCCAAATATAATTCGAACTTACACATAATACAATAAAAATAATTAATACTGCAATTACAAATATTTTTCTTTTTCTATATCTATTTATTATGAATGGAATTCCTCTCTTTTTTTCTATTCTGATTTTACATTGTAGTTTTTTTGCAATATCAACTGCTGTATAAAAATCCTTAATTCCTATGTTTAAATGAAGCCTAACTCCTTTTTCTCTTTTTAAATTCCAGATCAATATTCTGTTTGTTGTGCATATATTAATAAATCTTTCTATATAATATCCTTCTACTGTTATTCGAACATATCCAATTATGTATCTTAACAAGATTTTAATTAACATTTACTCCTCCTCTGTTCGCTCTAGTTCTACACTTTCAATCTTTCCTGTTATTTTTATATCATCATTTGTCATTTTTTCTAAATTGATATTATATCCATTTATATTTACTATCCCAATATATGTACTTATACTTGCAAAAAATTCTTCATATTCTAATATTCCTTTATAATTTTCTAAAATTATTTCATTAAATCCTGTTATTGTTATTTTAGGTGTATTTGTATAAATCTCTTCTGGAATTTCTAAAATTTTATCTAATCTTTTTTTCCTCATAATTACCACCTTACAGTTTTCTTAATACAATTTACATTATAAATTATATTTACTATAGAAATTTGATAATATACTATTTTGAAATACCGCGTAAGCGACCAAATGAGCATAGCGAATGCGATATGGAGCAATCTACATATAAATATTTTAATATAAAGATTGCGACAGCAAGGTATAAAAAATAATATATTATCAAATTCTATATTTTTATAATCTATACATTGTAATTATTCAAATGCGTCTAATAATTTAAATTCATATCCTTGATTCTTAGCCTCTTTAATAACACTATCTAAAACTTCAGAATTAGTTTTTGAATTTGGATGTAATAGCATTATTTCTCCACAATGCAAATTATTTATTATAATTTTTTTGCTTTCTTCTATTGATGGCTGTTTTTTCTCATCCCAGTCAAAATATGCAAAACTCCACATTACAGTTTTGTAGCCTAACTCTTGAGTCTTTTTTAAAGTTCTCTCATTAAATTCACCTTTTGGTGGTCTCATAAATTTCATTTCATAATTAAATTTTTCATATACTGCTTGATGTAATTTCATTAATTCACTTTCTATTTTTTCATCAGATATACTTGGCAATGAAGGATGAGAGCAAGTATGATTTCCAACTATATGTCCTTCATTAATCATTCGTTCTACTAAATCTGATGCTGTATTTAGATAATGTGCTGTTATAAAAAAAGTGGCTTTTACATCATTTTCTTTTAATGTTTTTAATATTTTTTCTGTGTAACCTGCTTCATATCCTTCGTCAAATGTTAAATAAATTATTTTTTCTGAATCTTTTCCTAAACATATTCCACCATTTTCGTCTAACATTTTTTTATTCGCAGAGCCTACATCTGGTTGCATATTATTGTTTGCTCTTTTTATTCCCCATCCTATTGTTTTGGAATTTGACATATTTGCTGATGTTGATATTATTTGATTGTTATTTGCAACAACTAAACTTATTGCAAATATAGCAACTATTAAAATAGACATTATGATTGTTTTGTATTTTTCTTTCATATTTTAACCCTCTCATTCTTATTTCATTTTATGTTAAAAAATCGTTTAATATTACCCACCATTTATTCTTACATTTTTTTACATTGTTTTTTTAAAATTTTGTATATATTTTTTTCAATTGTGCTTAATATTGCTAGTGTTTAAGTCATTTAATTATTCTTCTTGCCTATTGACAAGTTTCGATTTTTGTTTTATATTATTTCAAAAAAATGTAAATTTATTTTATAAAGGAGGATTATATGTTAAATTTTGTTCTTTGTGATGATGAAAATAATATGCTTAATAGCTTATCACTGTTATTTGAAAAATCATTTATACAAAACGATTTTGATGCACAAATTGTTTTAAAAACTTCAGACTATAAAGAAGTCTTGTCTTATATGTCTTGTAATACAGTAAATGTTGTTGTTCTTGATATTGAATTTAAAAATTCAGAACTTAATGGACTTGATATTGCAGATGCAATTCGAAAAATAAACAAAAATTGCTATATTATCTTTATTACAAGTCATTTTGAATATTTAATGAAAGCTTATGATTATAAAACTTTTGCATATCTATTTAAGAGTTCACTAAGCGTTGATACCCTTTCTAAGACATTAACTAGATTATTTGATGATATATCTGGAAATTCTAAAAAATTTGTAAAAATTGACAATAAAGGAACTTTTATAGATTTAAATGACGTTCAATTTATTGAAAAAATGCGGCGTTAAACTTATCTACCACACTTTGCATGGAGAAATTAGTACTTATAATTCTTTTACTAAAATCGCAAATAATTTACCCTGCAATTTTGTACGTTGTCACAAATCTTTTATCGCTAATATTAATAATATCGCCAATATTTCTTTATCAGAAAATTTAATTGTATTCAACAACAACGAAACTTGTTATATTGGACCTAAATATAAAAATTCTTTTATGGAGGTGATTGATTATGACTCATCTTTCCAATAACTTAATTACAAATTTTAACTGGGCTAATATTGCATATTTTATAGCTGGAATTATCGAAAGCTACTTGGTTTTAACCATACTACTTTTAATTTTTGATTTAAAAGCATCTCATAAGCAGAAAGCACTTTGTATAGCTTTAATGTTAGCAACTGGTGAAATCAGTTCACTTTTGCTTCCATTACCATTTAATATAATATTAAACTATGGCTGTATAGCAATATTTATTACAATAATATTTAAACTTAATATATTTAAGAGTGTCACATCTCTAGTTCTTACTATTTATATATATGGTTCAGTGAATACTCTTATTCAAAAACCTTATTTAACAATTTTGGACATTTCATTGGAAACTTTTATTGATACTCCTAAATATAGAATAACTTATTTAGTAATCTTATACTCACTTTTGGTTTTTATTGCCTTATTTTTAAAAAGATTTAATAACTTAAAACTAAAGATAAATACATTAGATTCGTTAGATAATAAAACTATTATTATTTTATCTACAAATCTTTTATTAGGATTTTTCATATTGCTTATGCAATTAGTAATAACTGATTATTATATTGATATAGTTTCTGTATATATTAGTCTTTTAAATTTACTACTATTAATAGCATTCTTAACTTTAAGTTCTCTTTGTTTTATACATGTATTAGAATTATCTGTTACTAGAAAAGATTTAGCATATGCAGAAGAGTGCAACAAATCATTAAAACTTTTATATGATAAAGTAAGAGGCTTTAAACATGATTTTGACGCTATTGTTTCATCACTTAATGGTTACATAGAACATGATGATATTAATGGTTTAAAGCAATATTTCTCTGAAGTAAAAAAAGATTGTAAAATAGCTGATGATTTAGAATTAATAAATCCAAGAATAATCAACAACCCAGGTATATACAGCTTGTTAAATAATAAGTATTCAAAAGCATCAAACTTAGGAATAAATTTTGAATTAGAGTTTTTCTTAAATTTAAGCGAACTAGATATTAATATTTATTACTTTTCTAGAATTCTTGGTATTCTATTAGATAATGCTATAGAAGCTGCTGAAAAAAGTAAAGAAAAATTAGTTAGAATTTCATTTATTCGCGAAAATATAAATAATAGAGCTGTTATAACAGTTGAAAATTCTTATTCAAATAAAAATATAAATATTAATGATATCTTTAAAAAAGGAATAACGAGTAAAGAAGGTCATGCTGGATTAGGCTTATGGGAAATAAAAAAATGTATTAACAAAAGTAAAAACTTAGATTTACAACCTTCTATCTCTCCTATGATTTTTAAACAAGAATTCTTTATTTATGATTTATAGCCAATACAATAAAGAAAAACTTCTTTTGAAGTTTTTCTTTATTGATTTTGATTTGAATTGATTCTTGTGTTTAAGAACATTTTGTAGGGATTAATCTTTTCTTATCAATGAAGCTGGCATTTTTGGTTGATGTCCAATCCAAAATATGATGCTTGCTGTGTTTGTTGCTTTAGCATATTTTTCAGCCATCTTTGCTAATAATTTCATCATAATTAATTCCCCCTTCTTTTGTAAAATTTATATAACATAAGAGTAGTTGCAATGACTCTCATATTATCGATATTAAATGTTTGCATATACTTCATGTCCATATTTATTATTTGTAATTTTATATGCAAGTCTAGTTATTGTTAATGTTTGTATAAAATCTCCAAATATTATTATTCCTGATATCATAGGATTTGTTATAAAAATTGCAATAACAAATTCAACAGTCAAAATAATATATGAAAATATTTGTTTTTTCTTTCTTTCCTTTTTCTGTAATATTGGTACATTTTCTGTATCTGCTGGTGCATATAGTTTTATCATTATCATACAAAATATCCATATACATAACGCCAAAATATATTTAGTTTGTCCTAATAATATTATATTTTTTCCAAGAAACGCTGATCCACTATATAATAATAATGTATAAATTATACATCCAATATGAGTTTTCATATGCACTCCTCCAGAAAAACATCTATATGGAGCAATTAATAATATTGATATCACTGTAACCTTTAGCATACCCAATAAATAAGCAATTAATAATATTATAAAAATCTTAGGAAATTCTCCTATTATATTTTGTAATCCATACATTATTATTTCTGCTCGTTCATCATCTACTTCTGGCATTTCTTTTCGTATTTGATTTATCAAAAACGTACAAAGTTTATCTATCAATATTATCACCTCGTTCTTATCTTTAGTACAAATATAATTTACTACTTTTTGAAACTCTTTTCACATTTTATTTACAAAAAACGCCAAGTTTTTCACAAATATTTTCGTTTTTTCGTTTCATATATATTTTTAGCATTTTCATATAATAATGTACAAAAAAGCAGAAGATTTTACTCTTCCACTTCTTTAAATCAAATATTTATATCCCTTAAAATACACCAAGTTCCATTACTCTCTGGCAAACATTTAAACGTCATCTCTTCTTTAGAAACAGGATGTTGAATAGTAAGCTCATATGCCCATAATGCAATTTGTTTTCCTTGTCCTCTTGTTCCATATTTCTGGTCTCCAAAAATACTATGTCCAGAATGAGCTAGTTGTACTCTTATTTGATGATGTCTTCCTGTATGAAGGTTTACTTTAACCAAAGATAAATCTTTTATCTCATTATATGCTAATACTTCATAATCTAATTTAGCAAGTTTAGCATTCTTTTTTTCAGGTTTTACAACCTTGCTAATATTATTTCTTTCATCTTTATATAAATAATCTTCTAATATCCCATTTTCTCTGTCAAATTTACCATCTACAACTGCTAAATATTTTTTCTTAAATATTTTTTCTCTTACTTGATTACTTAATCTTGAAGCAGCTTTTGATGTTTTTGCAAACACCATCACTCCTCCAACCGGTCTATCTAATCTATGTACCAACCCAAGATAAACATTTCCAGGTTTATTATATTTTTCTTTTAGATACTTTTTTATTATTGTAAGCATATCTAAATCTTCTGTTTTATCAGCCTGTGATGGAATATTAGGATCTTTTCTAACTACAATAATATGATTATCTTCATATAATACTTTTAAATTCTGCATCTTAGCTCTCCCATCTTCCAAAAATTCCACAAGGTAAAACTAATTTTGAATTTTCCATTGGTAATCCAATTTCTCCTGATGATACTTTTCCTTTATAATTTTTAGAAACTGTTAAATTCAAAATATTTTCTAATACTTTACTTGAAATTCCTGTAGTATATGAATTTATTAAGAAAAATAATGGCTTATCTGAAAGTACATTTGTGCATAAATCTACTAAATCATATATATTGTTTTCAAATTGCCATACTTCTCCATTTGCCCCTCTTCCATAAGATGGTGGATCCATTATTATAGCATCATATTTATTTCCTCTACGTATTTCTCTGTTAACAAATTTTACAACATCATCAACAATATATCTAACTGGTCTTTCTGCTAACCCAGATGATGCAATATTTTCTTTTGCCCATGTTACCATTCCTTTTGAACTATCAACATGGCAAACTGATGCGCCTGCTGCAGAACAAGCAACTGTTGCTCCTCCCGTATATGCAAATAAATTCAATACTTTTATATCTCTATTTGTTTTTCTGATTTTATCCATCATCCAATCCCAGTTAACAGCTTGCTCTGGAAATAATCCTGTATGCTTAAATCCCATTGGCTTTATATTAAATGTTAATTCTTTATATTTTATTTGCCATTGATTCGGCATTTTTTTCTTATATTCCCATGCACCACCACCTGTTTTGCTTCTATGGTATGTTGCATTTATATTTTTCCATTTTTCTGGATATGTTTTTTCTTTCCAAATTATTTGTGGATCAGGTCTTGCTAAAACAACATCTCCCCATCTTTCTAACTTTTGCCCATCTGCCATATCTAATATTTTATAATCATTCCAATTATTTGCTATATTCATTTTTTCCTCTCCTTTATTACATTTACTATTATACTAAATTTTTCCACTACTTTCAAGCTTTTTTAGTTGTTTCTTAGTTTCTCTATAGCCCATTTCATATAATAGATTAATTTGCGTTGAATCAAGCAATGCAACTTTTTTTAGATTAATATTTATTAAATGGTCTATCCCCATTTTCTCATATACTGATAGCTCTCTCCCTTGTAATTCCATTGCTCTTGCAGCAACTTCTACAATATTTTTGCAACATTGATTCTCTTCTAAAATTGTATCAAATGTTACTCCAAAAACTTCATCAGCGCCTATATCTTTTAAACCTTTCCATGGCAAATTTTCTCTAGTTCCACCATCTATTAATTGTATTCCATCATATTTGCATGGCGAAAATACAACTGGAAAACTGCAACTTGCTCGTACAGCAGTTGATATTGGTATATCTGTAATATATTTTGTATTATCTAAAAGATTTGCTCGAATCTCCTTTGATGACGCTATATAAACTGTTCCTTTTTGTAAATCTACCATTGAAATCATTAATGGCTTCTTTATCTGATTTATATTTTCAATTTGACTATCTTCACATATTTCTTTTATAATTTTCTCTATAACTTTTCCACTATTTAAACCATCTATTACTAATCTTCTAGTAAATAATAGTCCTACTATCATTTTTAGAATTTGCTTCCATTCTACATATGTTATTTTTTTGCAATATTTTTTGAACATTTTCCACATTTCATCACTACTATACCCTAATGCATACATTGTTGCTATTATACTTCCTGATGATGCTCCTGATACACAATCAAATTTTATATTTTTTTCTTCAAATGCTTTTAATGCTCCTATATGTGCCGCTGCTTTTATTCCTCCTCCTGATAATGCTAATCCTCTCATAAACTCCTCCTTTTTATATTAAGATTTTATGCTAGTTTTAGCATGAAAAGAACCAGCAACAATTACTGGTTCTTTCACAAATCACTCATTCGTGAACTAAATGTCCACTTTTACTCATTTTGTATTTTCTTCCTTTGTTTATTTCGACCTTTCTTTCAATTTCTTTTTCAAGGTCTATGCCGTTAAGCTCGGCAATACCTAATAAGAAAATAGCAACATCTGCCAACTCCTCTGGAAATGTGTCCATTCCTTTGTACCAAGCATCATGAGCTTCTGCAACTTCTCCATATAAGTGGCAAAATTCTTCATTCATGTCTGTTACATTAAAATGGTGCCGTTTTTTGTTTGCTACTACTTCTTTTTGTAAATCTTTTAGTGACATAATTATGCCTCCTTCTCTATTACAAAAACACATCCAATTGTTATTGTTAGAATTATATATTCTAAATTTTTATATGTCAATAATTTTTTATACTTTTATATAAAGAAATACAAATATTATATTTTAATATACTGTGCCATTCTAATAATCTCATAAATCATAAAAAAATTAACCCCTGTAAGAACAAAAAAAGAAATTATTGCAAAAGAAAATACCTTATGCTTTTTAAAAAATTTCATATAAAAACCCCCTTCAAACAACTTGTCCGTAATACTATGTATATGTGAAATTTTTAAATATATTCTTTAAAAAAGATATTTTCCATCGCAGTAATCTACAAACTTTTCTATTTATTTAATTCGTCCAATATTTTTTGAGCTAAACTTTCATTAATACCTTTTATTTTAGTCAACTCATCCAAATTAGAATTTTTAATTTTCTCTACACTTCCAAAATGTTTTAATAATGCTAATTTTTTAACTTCGCCAATTCCTTCTATATTATCTAAATCAGATTTTGTAATATCACTATCTCTTAATTTTCTGTGGTATGAAATAGCCGTATCGTGTACTTCATCTTGAAATTTGGTTATCAAATTTTTCAATTTTTCTGATATTTCTAATTCATTTCTATTTTCGTCCATTAAAGCTCTAGTTTGATGTTTATCGTTTTTTACCATACCAAAAACTGGTATATCTAGTTCATATTTAGCAATTGCCATTTTAGTTGCTCGTATTTGTGTGATTCCTCCATCTGCAAATATAGCATCTGGAAGCCTGCCAAATCCTGTAGAATTGCCATCTATTGAATGTTTTAATCTACGAGTAATAACTTCTTGCATACATCTTGGGTCATCTTGTCCATATACTGTTTTTATTTTAAAACGCCTTGATAAATTTCTTTTTATCACCCCGTCAGCCATTACACACATTCCTGCAACTATGTATTCTCCAGATATGTTTGAAATATCATATGTTTCAATCTTTCTAGGTAATTTGTCTAATCCTAAAACTTCTTTTAATTCTACTAAAATTTCGCTCTTATCTCTTTCTTTATTTTGTAGTGTTATTTTTGCATTGTTATCTGCCATTTCTACAAAACGCAATTTTTCTCCTTTTTTAGGAGATTTGATTTCTACTTTTCTTCCCGCTTCTTTAGTTAGCCACTCTTCTATTACCTCTTTATCTTCTAGTTCTTCTCTAACCATTATTTTATTAGGAAGATTTTGATTATCTAGATAATATTGTTTTATAAAACCTGATATTATTTCTTTGTCGTCCATTTCTCTTAAATCATTAAAGAAATAGTGCTCTCTCCCAACCATTTTACTTCCACGAACAAAAAATATTTCTACACATACTTCTATTTCTGATTTTGCAATACCTATTACGTCAATATTATTTTCTGAAATATTAGAAACTTTTTGTTTTTCATTTACTCTTTGTATTGCTATCATTCTATCTCTAATATATGCGGCCTTTTCAAAATTCATTTTATTGGCTTCTTCTAACATTTGCTTTTGTAAGTCTTTTAAAACCTTGTCAACTTTTCCATCTAAAATATCTATTATTTCGTCAATCTGTTTTCTGTAATCTTCTTTAGAAATATATCCCATACATGGTCCTAAACATCTATTTATATGATAATTTAAACATGCTCTTGTTTCTGACCTAAAGTTCTTACATTGACGAATTTTATATTTTTGTTTTATAAAATCCACCATCTCTTTTGCTGCTCCTGGATTTGCATATGGTCCGAAATATTTTGAACCATCATTTACAATTCTCCTTGTTATTACTACATTAGGATAATCTGATTTTACATCGACTTTTATATATGGATATGTTTTGTCATCTTTTAATAATACATTAAATCTAGGTCTGTTTTTCTTTATTAAATTACATTCTAATATTAATGCTTCAGCCTCATTATCAACTACTATATATTCAAAGTGGTCTATTAATGATACCATTCTTTTTATTCTTTCAGTCTTATCTGTTTTTCTAAAATATGACCTTACTCTATTTTTTAAATTGACTGCTTTTCCTACATATATTATTCTGTCATCAACATCATGCATAATATATACACCAGGTTTATCTGGCAACATTTTTAATTGTTCTTCTATATTAAACATTTCTCTTCACCCACTCTATTATGATAAACTATTTTTACGCATTTTGCAAGATATTATAAAATAAAATTTGTTACAATTTCTGCAAAATTAAATAAATTTTAGAAATTAATAATATATTGTTTTTTTATACCTTGGTGTTTGGTCGCTTACGCGGTATTACAAAAACAATATATTATTAATTTCTAAATATAATTTTTTATAAGCTTTAAATTGAAACTAAAATTTATAAAATATTTAAGAATACTAAAAAAACTCTTGTAACTTTTTGAATTTTGCTATAATATATTACAGTAAATTGAAATATGCAAAAATAATTATTAAAAAGCGCCAGGACTGTTATCAGTTGACGAGGTCTAGAGTTATCGAAAAATTCGGCGGATGCTCTAGTGGATAGCTTAATCCAAAGTACTAATAAAAAACTAGTAGTGATACTAAAACAAACATTAATACATAAGCTGTGTATTTCAATTCCACAAAATTTATTTTTAAGGAGGTTCTGCTTATGTGTGGAATTATTGGATACATAGGGCATAAAAAAGCTAGTCCTATATTAATTAACGGTCTTTTAAGACTAGAATACAGGGGATATGATTCAGCAGGAATTTCAACTGTTGAACCTGATGGTCTATCTATAATGAAAGATAAAGGTAGAGTAAAAAACCTTTATAATTTAAAAGGAATTGATGATTTGAAAGGAACTATTGGTATTGCTCATACAAGATGGGCAACACATGGAAAACCATCACAAGAAAACTCTCACCCACATTTAGATAATAGCAAAAGTTTTGCTGTTGTTCATAATGGAATTATTGAAAATTATAATGATTTAAGAAAATTTTTAACTGATAAGGGGTATACTTTCTATTCTCAAACTGATACAGAAGTTATCCCAAATCTTATTCACTATTACTATACTAGTGATACCAAAAATGATGATTTAAAAGTTCTACGTGCCGTTCAAAAAACTTGTATAGATTTAAAAGGAAGTTTTGCACTTCAAATCATTTCAAAATTCATGCCAGATAATATGATTGTAATAAGAAAAGATAGTCCACTTGTTATCGGAAAAGGTGATGGAGAAAACTATATTTCTTCTGATATTCCTGCAATTCTATCATTTACAAAAGATTTTTATCTTTTAAATGATAATGAATTCGCTCTTCTTTCAAGAGACAATGTTGAATTTTATGATATTGATTTAAATAAAATAGATAAAAAATTAACAAGTATAGAATGGAATGCTAGTGCTGCAGATAAAAATGGTTTTGATGATTATATGTTAAAAGAAATATTTGAACAACCAAC
>CAKPHD010000035.1 GCA_934155625.1 uncultured Clostridia bacterium | reverse complement strand
TCTTTAAGTATACAACTTAAAGAAAATTTTCAAATTTTTCCAAACAACATAAAATCTAGAAATATGTAATATTTTTAGATTTTTTCTTATATCTTGTAATAGCAATTAAGTTTCCAACATTTATTATACATATATCTTTTATTACGCAAATTTGTGTGATATAATAATTACTATAGTTAAGAGTAACGGAGGTTATGTATGAATTCAAATATAAAATTAATTGCAAAAAATCCAGTAGCATATCATAATTTTAATATAGAAGATAAATACGAAGTAGGTATTGTTTTAGCTGGTACTGAAATAAAATCCATTAGAAAAGGTAGAGTTAATTTAAAAGATAGTTATGCAGGTTTTAAAGATGGAGAATGTTACATATATTCTATGCATATTAGTCCTTATGAACATGGAAATATTTTTAATAAAGACCCTTTGCGTGATAGAAAATTACTTTTAAATAAAAGAGAACTTAATAAACTTTTTGTAAAAGTTAAACAAGATGGATACAGTTTAGTTCCAATTAGTCTATATTTTAAAGGTAGTTTTGTTAAATTAGAATTAGGTGTTGGAAAAGGTAAAAAATTATATGATAAACGTCAAGATATCGCCAAAAAAGATGCTGAACGTAGAATGCAAAAAGCTTTAAGAGCTAATGAAAAAGGGAATTTTTAAGAGTTGCCCCTATATGTCTTACAACTTATAGGGACAGCTCTCTTTTATTATATATATAAATATTCATCAAAGTTATGCTTTATTTGCAGAACCAAATACATCTTTCATTTTATGTGCTACTGTTTGTTTTACTAATTCTCTTGCTGGTGTTAAATATTTTCTTGGGTCAAAAGCACTTGGATCTTCAACAAATACTTTTCTTATTCCAGCTGTCATTGCTAATCTTAAATCTGTATCTACATTTATTTTTGAAACTCCAGATACACTTGCTTCATGTAATATTTCATCTGGTACACCTTTTGCTCCTGGAATATTTCCTCCATATTCATTGCACATATTTACTAACTCTGGTATTACTGTTGAAGCACCATGTAATACTATTGGAGTATTTGGTATTCTTTCTTTTATTTGTTTTAATATGTCAAATCTTAATTTTGCCTCTCCTTTGAATTTGTATGCACCATGACTTGTTCCAATAGCTATTGCTAATGAGTCAACTCCTGTTCTTCTTACAAATTCTTCTGCTTGTTCTGGGTCTGTGTACATTGCATCTGAAGCAGAAACATTAACGTCATCTTCTATTCCGGCTAATTTTCCAAGTTCTGCTTCAACTACTACGCCATGTGCGTGTGCATAGTCTACTACTTCTTTTGTTAATCTAATATTTTCTTCAAAATCATATTTTGAACCATCAAACATTACTGATGTAAATCCACTATCTACACACATTTTACATGTTTCAAAATCTGGTCCATGGTCTAGATGTATTGCTATTGGTATTTCTGGATGTTCTTCTACTGCTGCCTCTACCATTTTCATTAAATAATTTATTTTTGCATATTTTATTGCACTTGATGATGCTTGTAATATTACTGGTGATTTTTGTTCTGCTGCTGCCTCAACTATTCCTTGTATTATTTCCATATTATTTACATTAAATGCTCCTATTGCATATCCTTCTTTCATTGATTTTTCAAACATTTCCTTAGTTGTTACTAATGCCATATTTATCACTCTTCCTTTCTTTGCCTTAATTCTATTTCTATTTAACCTTTTTGTCAATATCAAACTTCAAAATTTTGTATATAAAAAGTGGCAATTCTAAGCCACTTTTAAATTACTCACTATATTCATAACTTCCGCACATAGATTCATCTGGTTCACATGTATCACAATCATCTGTTGGTACTACTTGAATTGATTGTAATGTACATCTTTTTGTCTTTCCATCTTGATACACACAACTTTCTACTGTACAATTTATTTTTTGATTTTCTTCCACAATATATCATCCTTTCAAAATATATTTATGACAAAGTCATCTAGCTTAGTATTTCCATAATTATATTTTTTATGCTATTGTATAATTTTCATTTTTTTTCGTATACTAATATGTATAATGTTGAAAGGATAATGATATAATGGCAAAAGTTATTTTATTTAGTTCAAAAAACGGTGAAATTTATAATTTTTTAACTAAGTTTTATACTTCTACACAAAATATTACCACCAATACACTATCTTGGGAAAAGCATTTTCCAAATCCTGTTGATATTTCAGAAATAGTTGCTACTTTTTCTGATAATCATACTAATTTTGATATTGATATGTGGATTTCGTTTGATAAAGATGTTTTTATTAAAATTTCTCCTAATAATGTAGATTTGGTAATTAAATACATCTTCGAAAGATATCCTTATTAGTTTATGCTATTTTATTTCTTAGTTCATTAGCATATTGAAGTGTTACATCATTTATTTCTCCTGATGATATACGTGCTATTTCGCATAATACTTCTTGTTCATTTAATAGTTTTACATTTGTACATGTTCTTTCATTTTCTACTTTTTTACTTATAAAGTAATTATAATCTGCCATTGCAGCAATTGGTGCTAAATGCGAAATACATAAAACTTGATGATTTTTTGAAATACTTCTCATTTTATTTGCTACTGATTTTGCTGCTTTTCCACTTATTCCAGTATCAATTTCATCAAATATCATTACTGGCATATTGTCTACTTCTGCTAATACTTTTTTTATTGCTAACATTATTCTTGACATTTCTCCACCTGATGCAATTTTTGTTAATTCACTTTCATTTTCTCCAACATTAGTTTTTATAAATATCCCTACTTGATCTTTTCCATCTTCGAAAAACTCGTCTATTTTATATTCTACTTTTACATTGATTTGTGCATTTTTCATTTCTAAATCTACTAATTCTTTGTTTATTCTATTATTTAATTTTTCTGCATTTTCTTTTCTTATTGAACTGATTTTTTCTGCTATTTTTGTCATTTCTTTTTCTATTTGTTTTTGCTCACTTTTTAACTTATTATTGTATTCATCTACATTTTCAATTTTCTTTATTTCTTCATCTATTTCTTCTGCATATTTTAATATTTCTTCTATATTGTTTCCATATTTTCTTTTTAAATTATCTATTATATCTAATCTTGTTTCTACCTCTTCTCTTTCTTGTTCATTAAATTCTATGTCTCCTAAATAGCCATTTACATCTGAAGAGATTTCTTGTATTTCGTAATATATGTTTTTTAGGTTTGATGTTGTTTCTTCATATTTTTTGTCTATATTCTCAATTTTTTCTAATGCTCTTATTGCATTTCCTATTAAGTCTATTGTGTTTTCTCCTATTGACATTTCCGCTTCTGATAAATTTTTAGCAATTTTTTCTGCATTTTTGATTATTTTACTTTTTTCTTCTAATTCAACTTCTTCTCCATTTTTTAGTCTTGCCTCTTGTATTTCTTCTAATTGATATCTTAACAAATCTAGCTTTCTTTGTTTTTCTTTTTCATCTCCATAGTTGTTTTTTAGCACTCTTTTTATTTCATTATATCTTTCGTATTTTTCTTTATATTCTTTTTCTAGCTTAAATATCTCTTCTCCAGAAAAGTTGTCTAAATATTTTATGTGTGTTCTGCTGTCTAATAGTTTTTGATTGTCATTTTGCCCATGTATTTCTATATAATTGCTCATAAAGTTTTTTAATTCAGCTACAGTTACTAATCTTCCATTTATTTTACACATATTTCTTCCATTATTATAAATTTCTCTTGTTACTATTATGTTGCCATCTACTGAATTTACATCATTTGGAGCATACATACACAATTCTACATATGAATGGTTTTCGCCTTTTCTTATCATTTCTTTTGAAAATCTTCCACCACTTATTATACTTATTGAATCTATTATCAATGTTTTTCCAGCTCCTGTTTCTCCTGTTAGTACATTCATTCCTTTATTTAAGTCTATTTCTAAATCATCTATTATTCCTATATTTTTTATGTGTAAGTTTGTTATCATAATAACCGTCTCCATTTCTTTGCAATTTTTCAAATCTTTGTTCGTTTGTTATTATAATAATCATTTTTGATTTTGTCAATAGTTTTTTCGAATATTCTTTCGCTTTTTTAATTATATTGCAATTCACATTTTATACTAAAATATATTTAGAAATTAATAATATATTGTTTTTGAAATACCGCGTAAGCGATCAAATGAGCAAAGCGAATGCGATATGGAGCAATCTACATACTAACATTTTTAATATGAAGATTGCGACACCAAGGTATAAAAAACAATATATTATTAATTTCTAAATACTTTATAACTATAAAAAAGGACTTTATTTAAACAACAAAAAACAGTATAACCATAATAGCTATACTGTTTGGCAATTAAGCATTTTCTTCTACTGGATAAACACTTACTTGTTTTTTATCTCTACCTTTTCTTTCAAATTTAACTACACCGTCTACTAATGCAAATAATGTATCATCACTACCTTTACCAACATTAGTTCCTGGATGTACTTTAGTTCCTCTTTGTCTAATTAGGATATTTCCAGCTAGAACAAATTGACCGTCAGCTCTTTTGACACCAAGTCTTTTAGATTCACTGTCTCTACCGTTCTTAATACTACCTTGACCCTTTTTATGTGCCATTCTTCTCACTCCTTTCGGCTTTACATTTATTTATTTTTCTCAATTAAAATCTTTTTAATTATTTTGTTTCAGCTTTTTCTACTTTTTCAGTTTTTGTAGCTGTTGCTTTTTTAGCTGCTGTTTTTATTCCTGTGATTTCAACTTTTGTGTATGGTTGTCTGTGCCCTTGTTTCTTTCTTTCATTTTTCTTAGCTTTCATTTTGAATACAATGATTTTTTTAGCTTTTCCGTGAGAAACAACTTTTCCTTCAACTTTTACACCTTTAACATAAGGATTTCCTACTTGTACTTTTCCATCTTCTGATACTAAGATTACTTTATCAAATGCAACTTTTTTTCCTTCTTCTGCATCTAATTTTTCGAAAAATACTACATCTCCTTCTGCTACTTTGTATTGTTTTCCACAACTTTCAATTACTGCGTACATTTAAAATGCACCTCCCTTATTTGTATACTCGCTAATCCTTAAAAAAGGCAGTTATTTGTAGGCTTTCAGCCTTCTTTTAACATTTGGTTGCCTTGACTAAGCGGATTACAGTTATTTATTTTACCATATTTACCAATACTTGTCAAGCAATTTTCATGTTTTTATCTTTCTAAGTCCTCATCATTGTCTTTTTCCAACTGATTTACCTCATTATCCATATCCTTTGCTTTGGCTCCAAAGAATAAATTTCCGATTTTACTCCTTTTTACCTCATCAGCAAATTTTAGTGTAGAATCTACACATCCATATAGGTTATAACCTTTCTTCCAGTTGATATTTCTGCATTTAATTAGATTTGCCATATTTTTATCAACATACTTTTCTATTTTCTTTGTTTCTTCATCTTTTTCTGTTTTTCCTAAGTAACTTAATTTTTCTATTGATTCATCAAAATCTAGATTTTCTTCTTGTCCGTCTGCCTCTTCATTTCTTTCAATTCCTTCTGTTAATCTTAAATTTTTATCTTGATAATTTTTTACATATTCAAGAACTCTTCCAGCTCTTTTTCCGAAGAAAAAATTTCCTACAGTACTATCTTTTACTTGTTCTACAAAGTCTGATGTTATTTCTAACATCTTTTGGTTACGTGCATTTTGGGTTGCAAATTTTTCTATTTCAGAATTCAACTTTTTATTTCTCTCTTTAATTGCATCTATCATGTTTTCTCTTCTATCCATTAATTCTTCTTTTAATTGTGGATATTTAGAAATTAATCTTTCTGCATTTCTATCAAATGTATATATTGCCAAAGATGGCAACTGATTTAGTTCGTTCTTATTCAAATCTCCAAAAACAATGTTACCATCATCATAACTGTAATTTTTATTATCTACAGCTTCACCCAAAATTCCCTCTTTTACAATTTTACCATTTTTCCTTGTATAACTTGTTATTGCAGTATAATCTTTTTCTATTTCTTGTAAACTTTGATTTTTTGCCTCTTCAAGGCAATTTCCATCTTTATAATACATACGTTTTTCTTCTGCTACGCCCAATGAATTACATGAAGTTACTTCGACTTCTGTTCTATCTCTAGTTATTAATTCTGATTTAGGTGACCATCCTTCAACTTCGCTTTTTCTAAAAATTTCACAAATTTTAATTTGACCATTTTTAGGATCTCTTAAAACCCTATATTCATTTCCTATTCTATGATAATTCAAATCTCTTGGGTCACTTTGAAGGTTATTTTCATCAAATTTAAATGTGCCATCTTCATTAATAGTAATATTCATCTCATCTTCAAAGTCACGACTTTTAAATATATCATATGGTCTACCATTTCTCAATTTTTCTTTCACTATTGGTGATTCAACTAATTCTACATCTGCTCCGTTCCTAATTAAATAATCTCTCATACTTTCATCTTTTTTATAATTTTTCATAACTATTCCCACTTTCTACATTTTATATATTCATTAATTTTTCTAATACAATTATAAACATAGCATGTGACCAACCAAGTCCAATAACCCAGTTAGGTTTTAGAGTTTCATTATCAATTTGTTCACCTAAGAAACTATGCTTTCCAGCAGTTTTTACAACAAAATCAAAAGTTTCTTTTGCCTTTTTCTTTTCTCCATTTTCAAGATAATATAAAGTCATCCATAAATTAGCAATTGGCCAAGGAGCTCCTCCTCTATAATGGTCATATTCAAATCTTTGATATCCACCTGTATATGTTCTAAGTCTTAAATTGATATTTTCGACAGTATTTAATACTTTTTTCTCTTTTGTAGAAAATACTCTAAATGGATAAACAGAACCTAATAAACTAATATCAATTCTTTTATCATCTAAATTTCTTACATAAGATTTTCTTGTATCATCATAAAAATTCTCTTCAATATATTTTTTTATTTCAGTTTGCAATGCAGTAATTTCATTTATATTTTTATTTACTTTTTCATCTTTAAGTCTATTATTTTCAAAGTCAGAAACATTTTTTCCTAATACTTTGTAAATATTTATCATTGCTTGGAATGCTGCAAATATTGCTGATAAAGAATATAAATGAACTCCTTCATACATTTCCCATAAGTCATAACTTACATGATATATTCCTGTTTGGTCAAATAAATCTCTAACATATCTTTTTAGAAAATCAATTGCTTTTTCGCACATGTGAAGATTTACTTTCAAAAATTCTTCACTTTTGGTGTATTCATAATGTGAATATACTCCATAAACAACACTAGCAGTTTCGTCTATTTGGTATCCCCACGATGGAGCTAATTTTCCATCTGTGTAGAAACGTTGTTCCCACATACCGTTTTTACTCTGTGTCATTCTGCAGAAATTACTATAGAATTTTTCTGTCTCTTTCTTCATTTTTAAAATATCTAATGCTTTTGTTATAAATACCGCATCTCTAGGCCAACAGTATGCATATCTTCCACATTGTGTTAAATCTTCATCAACTTCTGGTGCAGCTATTATTCCTCCTGTTGTTTGGTTTGTTAATAATGGAAATAACAATATTGTTCTTCTATATATATTTTGAATTTTTTCATCATAGCTATTTTCTGGTTCTTTTAAGTCAAGTCCATTGTGAGATTTTACGTATTTTCTCCAATATGATTTTGTATCATTGTATTCTTTGTTAAAATCTATTCTTCTTACTCTTTCAATTTCATCCTCAAACAATTGCATTGTCTTTTTGTTTTCATCAATAATTACACATATTTCAAGTTCTTTCTTTTCTTCTGGTTTGATTATTCCTATGTCATAGCTTATGCTTGAATCTCTGGACATTCCAATATAATCTTTTCCACCTATAATTCCTGAACCTATTGTGCTTTGGCTATCATTTATTTGATGACTTAACAACTTTGTTGATTTTGCAAATGTTGCTACTGAAAAATCATGTGCATATTGAATCATTCCTGTATCAATTTTCATACCACTTACAAAATTATTTTGGTCTGATAGTAATTCAGAGTGTATTAAAAATTTAACATCTAAATCTATATTACTTTCATTTATGAATGTATATTTTTTAACAAGTATGTCCTCTTTTATAGTAACAAAATCTGTTTGCAATATTTTTAAATTAAAATATGTATTAGTTATTTCTGTGTTCAATATATTTGTATCTGTATCATAATATTGCAAATAATTATTGTTTATATCTTCATGTAGATTGATTAAATTTGAATCATTTATTTTCATTCCTGTATGAAAATATTTTAAATATTGTCTATTATCTCTATTTGGATATGATAGTCGTAACATTTCCCCTTTTCCGGAAAATGTTACTAACATATTTTTATTTCCTATTATTCCTTCATTTAGGTATTTTTCCATCGTATTCCTCTACCCTTCTATAATATTTAGAATTTGTTGTTCTAAGTCTTTTATCTTTTCATTTATTCTAAACATATCTTCATCATGTAATTCTGTATTTTCTACATCTTCTTTTACACTTGCATCCATATCTTTAATTTCGCGTTGTAATTTGTTTAGTCTTGCTAAGATTTCTTGTCTCATGCTCTTAGCTTTTCTAACTCTAATCTTGTTAACAAGTTGTGTATCTCCTGCTAATTCATAAGTTTCACCATATTCTGGAATTGTAACTCCTATTCCTGTTTCTTCTACAATTTTATCTCTTAATACATCTTGAGATTCCTCTTCTCCATGTACTAAGAAGATATGTGTTGGCTTTGATATAAATGAATATACAAAGTTCATTAACCATTCTTGGTCAGCATGGCCTGAATATCCTTCTATATATTCAATTCTAGCATTTACAGCAAACTCTTCTCCAAATATTGTTACTTTTTTGGCTCCATTTACAATTGAATATCCAAGTGTTCCTGGTGCTTGATATCCTACAAATAATATTGTACTATTTGGATTCCAAATATTGTGTTTTAAATGATGTTTTATTCTTCCTACATCACACATTCCACTTGCTGATATTATTATTGATGATTCTGACATTTCATTTAATGCTTTTGATTCATCTGCTGTTTGTGTAAATTTTAATCCTGGAAATTCTAATGGATTATCTCCTCTTTCCATTTCTTCTTTTATTTCATCATCAAATAAATCAGTATTTTGCTTGAATATCTCTGTTGCAGATATTGCAAGTGGACTATCTACATATACTGGCACTCTCATTAATGTTTTATATTTTCTCATAAATTCTTCATCACTTGTGTTTTCCTTTATCTTGTTTAATTCGTATAATATTTCTTGTGTTCTTCCTACTGCAAATGAAGGTATTACTACTGTTCCTCCATTATCAATTGTTTCTGATACTACATTTAAAAATATTTCTGCTTTTTGATTGTTTCTTATATGCAACCTGCTTCCATATGTTGATTCCATTACTAAATAATCACAATCTTCTATCATTGTTGGTGCACTTAATAATGGTAAATCATTATTTCCTATATCACCTGTAAATACTGCTTTTGTTTCTTTTCCATCTTCTGTTGCCCATATTTCTATAATGCTTGAGCCTAGCATATGTCCAGCATCATTAAATCTTACATTTATATTTTCGTCTATTTGTATTATTTCATCATATTTTACTGGTACAAATATTTCTTGACAGTTTATTGCATCCTCTGCTGTATATAATGGTGGTAATGGCTGTTCTCCTTTTCTTATTCTTTTTTTGTTTTTCCATTCTGACTCCATTTCTTGAATATGACCACTATCTGGTAACATTATTCCACATAAGTCACATGTTGCCTTATGTGCATATATTGGTCCTTTAAATCCTTCATTATACAATTTTGGAATTCTTCCAGAATGGTCTATATGTGCATGTGTTAGCAACATAAAATCTATTTCTGCTGGATTATAATCAAATGGATTATAATTTTCCATTTCTAATTCAGCTCTACCTTGATACATTCCACAATCTACTAAAAACTTTTTGCCTGCTGCTTCTACTAAAAAGTTTGAGCCTGTAACTGTTTTAGTTGCTCCTAAAAATGTTATTTTCATACGTTCTTCCCTTTCTTGTGCACATTTTGCACCATTATATAAATATCTTTATTTTTTTATTTGTCTTTGTGTTTTCTATTGATTTTACTTCAAATTTTTCTTCTGATATATTTTCATCAAATATTTGTACATAATATTTGTCTTCTTCTTTTTCTACTTTATAATATAATTCTTCAAGTACAATTATTCTTGTTTCTAAAATATGTTGCATTACTTCAAATGGTACTTTAGTAATTACTTTTTTCTCTACTGCTTTTTTTGCTAATAATTTTTCTGTTTTTTCTATATCTTCTCTTATTTTTTCTAAGTCTTTTATATTATTTTCTAAATCATATGGTAGGCACATAAAATACCTAAATTGATATATTAATTTTACAACTTCTTCTTGTTCTGTACTGTTTTTTATTTTTGTATTAAAACATTTAAGAAATTGTTGAATAAAGTCTATTTTTAATGTTTCTTGTTGTTTTTTGGTTGTTCTTTTAACATCTAGTATTGCTTTTTTGTCTTCTAGTTTTTTCTTTTCTTTCATATAGTTCATAGGATTTAAAAAATAATTACATTCACTTATTTCGTTTAATAGTTTATTTCTTTTGTCTGTAAATTCTTTTTTTAATACTTTTATATTGAATATATTATCTCGTTTTTCATATTCTGCCATTAGTCTTGATTCTTGTCTTAATATTTTTTCAATATCTTTTAATTGTTTCATTGCTGTTTTTCTTTGTTCTGAAAGTCTTTCTATATTTGCTTCTGTATCTTCGTATTCTTTTAATTGTTTTTTTATTTCTCTTAGTTTTTTTGATATTTGGTCTGAAAATTCTTTGTTTTCTTTTATGTCATTTATCATAGCAATTTTAATTAGAAATTCTTTTATATCTTTTATTGTATTTTTACCATATTTTGTTTTTTCATGTTCCATAGCTTCAAAATAATCTACTATTCCATCTTTGTCTTGAACCCAATTGTCCATAAATTCTTTTCCAAATAATATTTGCAACATTTGATATATTAGATTTGCCTCTATATTTTCGATTTCTTTTTTTACAGTCGTCCATGACCATCCATTAAAATCTCTTAATACTTCTAATCTATCTATGTCTTTTCCTACATTTATAAAGTCTGATACTGCAATTGTTGCTTCTTCGTATTTATTGTTTAAGATTTTTTTGTTGTTTGACTTTTTCTCTATTGCATATAAAAGTTTTTCTTCTATTGGATAGCTTATTATTCCGTCTTCTGTAATTATAAATTTCTTTTCTTTTAATTTTTTGTCTAACTCTTCATCTTCTAATTTTTGACTTACTTTTACAACTTGTATTTTGTTGCATTTTTTCTTTATGTTCATTATTATTTGGTCCACATATTGTTCTTCTGTTTGTTCTATTGCTTTTGCTTTTTGATAGTCATTATATGAAACTTCTATTTTGTATAATATTCCTTGGAGAAGATTTCTTGCTTGTTCGTCTATTTGCTTTTCATCTAATATTCTTTCTAATTCTTCATTTTTATCTTTTTTTATTATTTTCTTAAACATGCCTTCTCCTTTCTTTTGTTTTTTCGATGCTTTAAATAAAACTTTGCATTACATTCCTCGGCTTATTACGAAACTTATGCTTCTTCTGAATTTGTGCCCATTTTAAGCTCTTGTAATTTTTCAAGAGACATAAGAACTTGACGAGGCTTACTTCCTTGGTATCCAGAAATAACTCCTCTTTCTTCCATTTGATCAATTATTCTACCAGCTCTAGCATATCCAACTTTAAATCTTCTTTGTATAAATGATGTTGAGGCTTGTCCTGTTTCTACAACAACATCAATTGCATCCATTAAGAATGGATCTGTGTCATCATCTGGGTCTTGGTCTTGTGATATTTCTTTATCTGCTTTATTTCCATTTTCAATTGTTTCCAATATATCTTCATTATATGTAGCAGTTCCATTTGATTTAACAAATGATACAATTTTTTCTACTTCATCATCAGATACAAATGCACCTTGAACTCTTACTGGCTTTGGTGCTCCTGATGGATAAAATAACATATCACCTTTTCCTAATAGTTTTTCTGCTCCTACTTGGTCTAAAATTGTTCTTGAGTCTACTTGTGATGATACTGCAAATGCAATTCTTGATGGTATATTTGCTTTTATTATACCTGTAATTACATCAACAGATGGACGTTGTGTTGCAATTATTAAATGCATACCTGCAGCTCTTGCTTTCTGTGCTAATCTACAAATTGAATCTTCTACTTCTTTTGCTGCAACCATCATTAAATCTGCCAACTCGTCTATTATTATAACTATTTGTGGCAATGTTCCAATTCCTTCTTTTTCTGCCATAGCATTATAACCTTTTAAGTCTCTAACACCTTTTTGTGCAAATAAATTATATCTATTGTCCATTTCTTGTACTGCCCATGCTAATGCTCCTGCAGCTTTTTTAGGGTCTGTTACTACTGGGATTAGTAAGTGTGGAATTCCATTATAAACTGATAATTCTACAACTTTTGGATCTACCATTACGAATTTTACTTCACTTGGTTTTGCTTTATAAATTATACTTGTTATTATTGTGTTTATACATACACTCTTTCCTGAACCTGTTGCACCAGCTATTAATGCATGAGGCATTTTTGCAATATCTGCTATTTCCATATTTCCTGCAACGTCTTTTCCTAATGCTACACTTAATTTTGATTTGCTATCTTGGAATGCATCACTTTCTACAACATCTCTAAAATGTACTGTTTCTTTTTCTGTATTTGGTACTTCTATTCCAACTGCTTGTTTTCCTGGAATTGGTGCTTCTATTCTTATTGTTTCTGCTGCTAAGTTTAATGCTATATCATCAGCTAAATTAGCAATTTTGCTTACACGTACACCTTCTGCTGGTTTTAATTCATATCTTGTAATTGCTGGTCCAACTGATACATTTTCTACTTTTGCTTGTACTCCAAAACTATACAAGGTTTTTTGTAATCTAGTTGCAACATCTGTTAATGCTTTTGCACCACCCTTTATTGCTTTTTTTGTTCCTTTGCTTAATAGTTCTACTGGTGGATATTCATAATGTTCATCTTCCACTGCTACTGCATGTTCTAATTGCAATACTTCTTTTACTTTTTCTTCTTTTGTTTCTTCTTCTTTTTTAAATAGATTTCCTTCTATAAAATCTGGTTCCATTTTGGGCTTTTCTTCCATTCCTAATGGAACTAAATCATCTTTGTCATGTTTAAATCTTTTTCTTCCTTTTTTAGGCTCTTCTTCTATTGTTCTACCATTTAGATTTATTTTTATTTGTTCTACTTCTTCTGGTCCTTTTGGTTCATCTTCTATTTCTAAATATGCTTTTCTGTTTTCATTAATATTTTTTGCTCTTTTTCCTTCTTTTTGAATTTGCATTCTTTCAGCATTTCTTGCTTCCATTCTTGCCAATTTTCTTTCTTCTCTAGCTTGCATTTTTTCTTCTTGTTTTTCTTTTCTGTTTTCAACTCCTGATTGTATCCAATTTCTAATCATTTCTGAAATGTCTATTCCAAATGTTACAGCAAATAATATTACAGATATTCCTGCACTTAATATAATTGTTCCTACTTTTCCCAATAATTTGAATAGTGGAACTGCAGCAACTGTTCCTAATGCTCCTCCACCTATATTATTTTCTCCAAGTGCATATGCATCTTTTACTACATCAGATATATTTTGTTCTATATTAATTTCTCCATTGCATATTTCATATACACTAAGAATTACAGCTACAAATATTAGTAATACTGTATATTTTAAAATTTTAGCTGATATATATTCATCATCATCTTTACATGCTTTTTTTATTGATACTGCAAATGCTCCTATTGGCACTACATATTTTATTATTCCAAACATTCCACCAAAAAAATCACTTAGTATTATTCCTATGTATCCTGATTCTGTATATATTAATACTGTTAGCAAAATACTTAATATTATTGTTATAATTAATCCTAAATCTGTTGATTGTTTTTGGGCTCTTTTTCCTCTACTTTTACTTCTTCTTTTTGCCACTTTTATACCTCCTCGATTAAAAGGGGCACTCCCTTCTCTTTCTTGAAAGGCGTGCCCCCAATCTTTTTATTGAAGTTCCTTTTTACTATTTTGTATTGTTTTTATTGTGTCTTCTAATGAAATTTCCATTAAATTAACAGCCTGACCAAGATTTTTTTCTAAATTAGCTAATGTATCTGTTAATACTTTTTCTGTTGAATCTAATAAGTTGTTTGCATATTCTTTTGTTCCTTGAGATATTTCTCTTGACATTTGATTTGCTGTTTCTATAATTTCTGCTTTTTGCTCATACGCTTTTCTTGTTATTTCATGTTCATCTATCATAGAAATAATTCTATTTTCAGCCTCTTTAACTATTCCATCAGCTTCTTTTTGAGCTTCAACTAATATTCTTTGTCTTTCTTCTTTTACCCATTTTGCTTGTTTTAACTCATCTGGTAATTTTATTCTTATTTCCTTTATTATTTCAAGCATTTCCTCTTTATCTACCATTCCTTTATTTGTAAATGGTACATTTTTACTATTTTCCAATATGTCTTCTAATGTTTCTAATAATGTAAAGATTTCCATTGTTTACCCCTTTCTAGGTATTCCTAATTTAAGAAATATTATTGTTGCTCTTCCGTATTTTCTTTGGTCAACAATTTGTACTTCTATGTTTTCTAATTCTTTTAATATTCTTCTTTCGTCATCTGTTTCTACAATTATTATACTTTCTGCATTAATAATTTTGTTTTCTATTATTTTTGTTATTGCTTTTGATATATAATCTGTCGCATATGGCGGATCTAAATATATTATATCAAATTGTTGATTTTTTATTTTTTCTAAACATGCTTCAAAATCAACATTTAAAATTTCTGCACTATCCTCCATATGAGTTTTTTGTACATTCCTTTTTATTATTTCTATAGCTTCTTTTGATTTATCACATAATACTGCTTTTTTTGCCCCTCTGCTTAAACATTCTAAACCTATAGCACCACATCCTGAAAATAAATCTAACACTTTTGCATCTTGTATTTCTCCTTGTATTATATTGAATATAGATTCTTTTACTCTGTCTAGTGTAGGTCTTGTGTTTGTTCCTTCTAATGTATATAATTTTGTTCCTTTTGCTTTTCCACTTATTATTCTCATTGTGCCAAATTCAGCCTTTCTTATTTTATACTAATATTTTATTCTTTTTTTCCATATTGTCAATAGTTTTAACTAAATTGTAATATAGTTTTAATATTTCTGTAACATTGTAATACTACTGTTATCATAGTCTTAGAAAAAAAATTCAAAAATCCCTCTCTTTTTAGGAGGTATCTCTGAATTTTTTCGTTGATTATTATTCATCATCTTTATTTATTTCTTTTATTATTTCTGATTGTGAAATTAATAAAGCTTCCATTTTTGCTTTGTATATATCAAATTGTTGCTTTACATCACTAAATTGTTGCTCTTTTATTTTTGTTTGTTGTTCAATTTCTTCTAATGCTTTTGCAGCACCTTCTTTAGAATTTTTCATAATATCTTCTGCTTCTTTTTGAGCTTCTGCTATTATTTGGTCAGCTTGTTGTTTTGCAACACTTTTGACCTCTTCTGCAGTTGATTGTGCCATTACTAATGTATTTTGTAATGTTGATTCTATATTTTTATAATGATTTAATGCATTATTTAATTCATCAATTTTTGATTTTGTTACTGCAAGTTCTTTATAATTTGCTTCATAATCTTGCATTATTTGATCTAAAAATTCATCAACTTCTTCTACATTATATCCATTCATCATTTGTTTACTAAATTTTTTATTTTCTATATCTAATGGTGTAATCATATTAGATAGCCTCCGTTCTTTTGAAAGATTTAGTTTATGCTATTATTCTTTAGCCAAGAAACAGAAAGTTTGCTTTTTATTTCTTCTCTAGCCATTTCGTTAGTTATTTCATAATTCATTGGTGCTATTAAAAATATTGAATTAGATACTTTTTGAATATGTCCGTCTAAAGCATATACT